>CALACD010000357.1 GCA_937890445.1 uncultured Acidimicrobiia bacterium
ACCGTCAGCCAGCGCAGGGACCGCACGCCGCATGATGCCACGCCGAGGTGGGCCGTGGTGCTCAGCCGATCACGCCATCCTGGCGGAGGTCGGCGATGGCGTCGTCGCTGTAGCCCAGCTCGGCCAGGATCTCGTCGTTGTGCTGGCCCATGGTGGGGGCACCTGCGTGGATGACCTCGGGCGTGGTCGCGAACCGCCACGGGGGTCGCGGGGATCGAATCAGGCCCATGGTGGGTACGTCGTGTTCGAGGATCGACTGGCGGGCCACCGCCTGTGGGTGCTCGTGGACCACGGTTCGGTCGGCCACGTTGCCGGCGGGGACGTCCTCGGCCCCGAACGCATCCAAGGCCTCGGCCGTGGTCATCGCGGCCACGGCATCGGCCAACAGGTCCTGGAAACGATGCAGGTTGTGGGCTCCCAGCGGCTCGAAGCCGGGGTCGTCGATCCATTCGGGGTGGCCGGCTGCCCGACAGATGCCGTCGAATGGTCCCATCAGCGGCATCAGGGTCACGGCCCCGTCCCGTGTGGGATAGACCCGGTAGAAGTCTCCGGGATATACCGTCTCGCCGTCGGTTTCGCCGACGACGGTGTGCTGCATCATGCCGTCGACCCAGAAGAAGGCCAGGTTGGCCTCGTGCATGCTGATCTCGATCTCCTGGCCCCGGCGGGCCGGGTCACGTTCCCGGGCGAAGAGTGCGGCCAGGATGGCTTCGACCGTGGCGTGCGAGGTGACCTTGTCGGCTGGGAAGTGGCGGGCCAGATCAGCGTTGCCGGTCGCGGGGTCTCGTTGCAGATCGACCATGCCGGTGACGGCCTGGATCACGTAGTCGTAGACCGGCTCAGCGGACGCGGGCCCCGTGGAGCCGTAGCCGCTGATGCTGGCGTAGACGAGCGACGGATTGCGAGCCAGACATTCGCCAGGGTCGAGGCCGATTCCGGCCGCCTTGCCCGGTCGCATGTTCTGGACCAGGACGTCGGCCCGATCGGCCAGTGCCTGCAGGATCTCTCGCCCTCGTTCGTCGCGACCATTGACGCTCAGCGAACGCTTGCCGCGGTTGGTGTTGTAGTAGTAGGCGGTCATCCCACCCCGGGCGTCGCCGGTCGAGCGGGTGAAATCGGGGGCCGTCGGCGGCTCGACCTTGATGACGTCGGCCCCGAGGTCGGCCAGCAGCAAGGCGGTGAGGGGGCCGGAAAGCACGCTGGACACGTCCAGCACACGGATGCCGGCCAGCGGTGCGGGGCCGGTCGCCGAGGAGGTGCCGGGTGGGGGCGAGGTGGTCATGGCGAAGCTTCTAGCGCCCGTTCGGCCCGCGAGGCAACGTGGAGCAGGGCAGCGTCGCCCCATCGATGGCCGGTGAGCTGGATGCCGAGAGGCAGTCCGAGTGGCCCCGATCCGGTGGGAAGGTGCACACAGGGCACGCCGAGCGCCGTCCAGGTGCGGTTGAACACCGAGTTTCCCGTCGTCTCGATCGGCGGAGCGACCCCGGGGGCCGACGGAGTCACGATGGCATCGAGTCCCTCGGCACGCAGGTACTCGGTGTGGGCGTGGGTTGCCTGGTCGAGGAGGAGGCGAGCTTCGACCAGCACGGCGGCGTCGACCCGATCGGCGTTGCCCAGCATGCGTTGCAGCAGGGGGCTGATCAGGTCCCAGTGATGGTCACGTTCCCAGGCGAAGACGCGGGCCACCTCGTGGTGCAGCACCGTGTCGGCGGCCTCGAACACACCGTCGAGGTGGCGAAGCGGTTCCCGCTCGGTCACCTCGAAGCCCGCAGCTTCCAGTCGGGTCGCCGCTTCGACGAGCGCGATCTCCGTCTCGGGATCGGCGGACCCCCACTGATGGGAACGGTAGACACCGATGCGGGGTGCCCGGTCGGCGGCGGTGGATCCGGCCTCGATGCCGCTGAGCGCCTGCAGCACGGTGGCGGTGTCGGCCACGTCACGGGTGAACCAGCCGACGGTGTCGAACGACGGTGCCAGCGACCCGACCCCGGCCAACGGCACCAGGCCGTGCGTCGGTTTGAAGCCGACGACTCCACAGTAGGCGGCGGGCCGGATCACCGAGCCGACGGTCTGGGTGCCGAAGGCGGCTCGGACCATGCCGGCGGCAACGGCGGCTGCCGATCCGCTCGACGAGCCACCCGGGGTGCGGGTGGCGTCGTGGGGGTTCGTGGTCGCGGCGGGGGTGAAGAGCGCGAACTCGGTGGTGGTCGTCTTGCCGATCACCACTGCCCCGGCCCGGCGGGCCATGGCAACGCACGCTGCGTCGTTGTCGGTGCGACGACCCCGGTAGATGGGTGAGCCACGCTCGGTGCCGAAGTCCGCGGTGTCGATGACGTCCTTGACCCCGAGGGTCCAACCGCCCAGCATCCCGTCGGGAGCGCCGGTGTGGGCCTGCTCCAGTGTCCGGGCATCGTGATGGGCGACCCAGGCTCTGACCACGGCGTCGCGCTCGGCCAACACGGCCAATTCTTCGGGAAGGCGAAGCAGTTCACCGGGCTGCGGGGTCGGGGGCTCGTTGGTCACGGAACCATCTTGACCCGAGCCACTCCGACGGTCGAACCGGCCCCGGCGCGCCCGGAGCAGGTGTTCTAAGCTCGCGCCATGTCCAGCACGCTTTCGCTCGAGTTCGCCCACGCGGTCGTCTATGTGGTCGACATGGAGAAGATCCTCGACTTCTACACCCGGGTCCTGGGGTTCGAGGTCACCGATCGGGGACCCCTCGGCGAACGCGAGATCGTGTTCTTGTCCCAGACTGCCGATCATCATCATCAGATCGCGTTCGTCGACTCGCGAAACGAGGCCGGCCGCTCCAACAGTGTCGATCATCTGGCGTTCCGCAGTTCGGGCTCGTTGGCCGCCCTGCGTGCCCTGCACGATGCGCTACAGGCCGAACCCGAGGTCTCGGGCATCCGCCCGTTGACCCACGGCAACGCCTGGTCGGTGTACTTTCGTGACCCGGAGGGCAACGGTATCGAGGTGTTCATCGACACGCCCTGGCACGTGCAGCAGCCCCAGGGAAAGCCACTCGACTTCTCGATGGACGACGATGCCCTGTTGGCCTGGACCAAGGAGGCGTTCGAGGCCGATGGGGCCGAGTTGAGTCCGTTGGGCGAGTTCTATGCTGCACGGGGCGAGCATCTGGCCCAGCGCTCCGATTGAGCGCGCCGGGGTCGCTCGCCCATGACGAGGAGAACGATCCATGACGATCATCCATTCGAGCCCCCTTCCGGTGGTCGAGATTCCTGATGTCTCGATCACCATGCACGTGTTGCGACGGGCGGGTGAACTGGCCAATCGGATCGCCATCCAGGATGCCGCCGGCAACAGCTCGTACACCTTCGCCGAGCTCAGCAACGCCATTCACTCCTTTGCCGGGGGCCTGCAGGGCCGAGGGTTCGGGCCGGGCAAGGTCCTGGGGTTGATGGCGCCGAACATTCCCGAGTACGCCATCATCTTCCACGGGGCAGCGGTGGCCGGCGGCGCGGTGACCACCATCAACCCCACCTACGGTGCCGGTGAGGTCCGATTCCAACTGGAGGATGCCGGGGCCTCGATCCTGGTCACGGTGCCGATGTTCCTGGCCACGGCGCTGGAGGCGGCCGAGGGAACCGACGTCACCGAGGTGATCGTGATCGGCCCGGCCGCCGACGGCGCGACCCCCCTGTCGGATCTCATGGACGAGCCGATCCAGCAGGTACCGGTCGACTACGCCAACGATGTCGTGGTGCTGCCCTACTCGTCGGGTACGACCGGGCTGCCCAAGGGTGTCATGCTGACCCATCGCAATCTGGTGGCCAACATCGAACAGTGCAAGCACGCCATTCTCTACACCGACGACGAGGTCGCGCTGGCCGCGCTGCCCTTCTTCCACATCTATGGCATGCAGGTCCTGATGAATGGCCTGTTGGCCAACGGTGTCACCGTGGTGACGATGCCCCGCTTCGACATGATCGAGGCATTGGAGGCCGTCCAGAACTTCAAGATCACCCGCTTCTTCGCCGTCCCACCCATCATCCTCGGGCTGGCCAAGGCCCCCATCGTCGCCGACTACGACCTGTCGTCGGTCAAGCAGATCTTCTCCGGTGCGGCACCGTTGGGTGCCGAACTGGCCGACGAAGCCTCGACACGGGTGGGGGCCGAAGTGGTGCAGGGGTACGGCATGACCGAGATGAGCCCGGTCAGCCACTGCACGGTCGAAGGCGACTTCCGACCCGGCACCTGCGGCGTCACGGTGTCGAACACCGAGACCCGCATCGTCGACCCCGGCAGCGGTGAGGACCAGGGTGTCGGCGAACGAGGTGAGCTCTGGGTGCGAGGTCCTCAGGTGATGAAGGGGTACCTCAACAACCCGCACGCGACGGCCGAGACCCTCGATGCCGATGGGTGGTTGCACACCGGTGATGTCGCCATCGTCGACGAACACGGCCATGTCTCGATCGTCGATCGGCTCAAGGAGCTCATCAAGTACAAAGGCTTCCAGGTGCCGCCGGCCGAACTGGAGGCCATCATCATCACCCATCCCAAGGTGGCCGATGTGGCCGTGCTCGGCGTCCCCGACGACGAAGCGGGCGAGCTGCCCAAGGCCTACGTCGTCGCCGCCCCTGGTCAGACCATCACGCTGGAGGAGATCCAGGAACTGGTGGGCGAACACCTGGTCAACTACAAGCAGATCCGGCTGCTCGAGGTGATCGACGCCATTCCCAAGTCCGCTGCCGGCAAGATCCTGCGGCGCCAGCTCCGCGACCGCTGACGTCGGCGGCGGAGCCTCGGGCGGTCCGTCAGCGAAGCAACGCCAACTGACGGGCGGTGGCCACCAGCCGCCCCATGCTGTCCCACAGTTCGCAGTCCTCGTCGACGAAGCCGTTGCCCTGGACCCGGGTTCGGCATCGACTCTGGATCCACCCCGGGGCCGGTCGGGCGAACACGTGGGTCGTCAGCTGCACCGTTGGCACATGGCCCACGGCTCGCCCGGTCGCCTCGAAGATCGACGGCGGGAAGCCGTCGGAGAACATCAGGAGAGCGAAGAGGTCGGGATCGGTTTCGTCGTGCAACCGCAGCCATCCGTCCAGCACCGGGGAGCCACTCGGTTGCTCGCTCATCCATCCCGTGGAGGGGTGGAGTCGCAGATCCAGCCGGTCGTGGAGGGCGACTCCGGGGTCGTCGCCGCCGCGGCTGGCGGCGGCCAGATCGATGCAGTCCTGGGGATCGGGGAGCAGCGGGGCGACGGCATCGGCTGACCAGGCTCGGGGCTCGCCGTCGGCAACCGTGCCGACGGTGACGGTGGCATCGACCCGCACCACGTCGGCCTGCACCATCCGGACCGACAGGGTGCTCTGACGCTTGCCGCTCCGGATGACGCCTGCCGTCAGCCGGGCCGGTCCGAACTCCGGTGGTGCCAGAAAGTTGGCGGCGATGGAGATGGGGTCGGGCTTGTCGGCTTCGAGACAGGCGGCCCTGGCCAGCATGGCCAGGAGATAGCCCCCATGGGGAATCCCGCGAACATCCCAACCGGGGATGATGGAGCCGTCGAAGTGGCCGGCACCCCTCGGTTGGAGTTCGATGGCGTCGCTGAATGTTGGCTCGTCACGGGATGGCACGGCTCGAAGATAGCGGTGTGCTCCCGTCGACTGGCCATGGGCCGGGGGCGTGTCGAGGCCGAGACACATGCACTTCACGGATCCTCCGCTCCGGCCAGGAGCATCGGACGTGGAGCCGGTGCTCTACGGTCTGCCGATGGCTCGAGAGCACGACGACACCGGTGGACGACTCTACGGTCAGCCCCTCTGAGCCACGACGTCGGCCACCACCTGTATCGACGCGTCGTTGCTGATGTCGAACAGCACCGACTGCCATGGAGACTCACCGACGACCTCGTTGGTCACGCCAGCAGCATCGAAACCGGCTTCCAGGGCGGCCACCTCGGCGTCACGCTTCGCCACCTGCTCCGGCGTGAAATCCGATGAGGTGTCGGCCGGCAGGATCTCGATGTCGTCGATCGCTGTTGTGGGCGCGCCCATCGATGGTTCCGACGCCACAGCCTCATCGTTCGTCACCGACTCGATCATGTCCTCTTCGATGAGGCACGATTCGCCGATGACGGCCGGATCAACGGGGTAGAGGTCATCGAAGACCGCGTTCACCTTCTCGGCCAGGGCGGCGTCTTCGTAGTCCCACTCGATCCATTCCCAACCCAACTCGTCACTCATGCGGGTGTAGGCGACACCGGCTGCGTCGAAGGCAGCCGCCAGTTTGTCGTTGTCGGCCTTGATCGCGGCCGCTTCCTCGGCCGTCGGAGGCTGCGGCGGGTAGAGCTCGGCGTAGGCGGCATCCACCGCAGCCTGGGCGTCGGGATTCTCCCAGTCCCACTGGAGGGTCTCCCAGCCGTCTTCGCCGGTGGTGCGGGTGTAGCTCAGGCCGGCGGCATCGAGCGCTGCGGCGACCACATCGTTCTCGGCCTTCACGGCATCAAGATCGGCCTGCGACGGTGGCTCGACCGGGTACCGGTCGTTCCAGAAGCTGTCGGTCACCGATTGGATCACCACGTCGTTGTAGTCGTATTCGACGTAGCGGAACCCGAGATCGTCGGTGGTGGTGGTGAAGGCCAGTGCGTAGCGATCCAACACCGCGGCCAGCGCGTCGGCATCGGCGTTGGCCGAGGCCAGTTCTTCGGCCGTCGGCACCCATGGTTCGCCGCCCGTACCGCAGTCGATGGCGATGGCATCGGTGGCCATCTGGTCCCCGTTGACTGCGCCGGTCGACACATCGAGGGCGGCAGCACCTTCGGATCCTGCCCCCAGCGTCAGCTGTTGCTCGCGCTCTGCCCGGGCGGCGGCGCCTTCATCGGCCGTGAGCACCACGGTCGCCGGGTCGCTGTCCCTGGACAACACCAGAGCGGTTCCGCCGCCTCCGGCCAGGGCAACCAGCAGAGCGGCTCCGGCCGCTACTCGACGATTCTTCTTCTCCATGACGGTTCTCTCCGTGGGCGATGCAGCTGACAACCTGTCAGCGTGCGGGAAGTAGACGCTGGGATTCGTGGACTGGTTCCCGATGCGACAGAAATGCTCGGCCGTCCACGAAAATGGGTCGAAAGAACCATCGGCCGCGCCCTACCCTTTGTGAGCATCGCCTCCTCAGCACGGCGGGCGCCCAGAGGACAGGATCACATCGATGGCACTGGAACTACGACCCAACTGCGAGATGTGCGATGTCGACCTGCCCCCCGATGCCACCGAGGCCCGGATCTGCACCTACGAGTGCACGTTCTGTGCGGCGTGTGTCGATGACGTACTGCGCAACGTCTGTCCGAACTGCGGCGGCGGATTGGCGCCTCGACCGATCCGCCCACGAACGGCGTGGCGGCCCGGTCTGTCGTTGGAACATCAGCCGGCCTCCGTCGAGCGACGCTCGCTCAACCATGACCTCGACGACATTGCCGCCCACACCGAGCGGTTGGCCCGCATCGAACCGGCCCGTCGCTGAGGCGGGGCGACCGGAAACGGATCAGGCCTCGGAGACCAGAACGCCGGTCGCGGTCAAGTGGTCCAGACGTTCGTCGTCGAGCCCGAGAACATCAGCGAAGGTCGACCGGTTGTCGGCGCCCCGCAGACCGACGTGGCCATTGGTCCCGATGCCGGCACCGCGGGCTGAACGAGCGGGCACCGCGAAGCCGGCATCGGTCGTGGTGAACAGTTGGCGATGCTCGGCGAAGTCGGATGCAGCCAGCTCGTGGATCGAATGCAACTCGGCAACCGTGAACGGCGAACCGGCTTCGAGGCGGGAGCAGAAGTCGTCGAAGGTGGCGAAGGTCCCGGCCCACTCGGCAACGATCTGGAACAACGCCTCCCGATTGTGGTGTCGGGTCTCGAGTTCGGCGAAGCGCGGATCGGTGGCCAGGTCGGGCCGATCCATGACGGCGACCAGATGGTCGAACCAGGTGACGGGATTCCCGGCCATTCCCCAAACCCGTCCGTCGGGGAGTCGCAGGATGGGGGTCTGGTCACATGCTCCGTTGTTGGCGCCGGCCCAACCGCCGGCCAACTCGGTCGACACCCATTCCTGGACGTACACCAGGGACTCGACCATGCAGATGTCGAGATGCCCGCCGATGCCGGTGCGGGCTGCCTGGACGAGGAGTGCATTGATGTGGCTCGATGCCATCATGGCGCTCACCACGTCGCCCAACACCAGCGCCGGCTGCCGGGCCGGTCGATCCGTGACCCGGGCCTCGTACTCCAGCTGGCCGGACTCCAGATGACCGATGGGGGCATAGGCCCGACGATCCTTCCAGGGGCCGGTCTGACCGAAGCCCGTGATCGAGCAGTAGACCAGCTCCGGAAATCGGTCGCAGAGTTCGTCGGGGCCGAGGCCGTAGCGAGCCATCACACCCGGCCGGAAATTCTCGACCACCACATCGCATTCGGCCACCAGATCGAGCAGCAGTTGGCTGGCGCCCTCGGCTCGCAGATCGACCGAACAGAACCGCTTGCCGGCGTTCTGCTGAGCGAAGTAGGGCGTCATCGCTCCGTCGCTGATCGGAGGGAACGTGCGGCTCATGTCGCCCTCGGGCGGTTCGATCTTGATGACGTCGGCTCCCTGGTCGGCCAGGATTCGAGCGCACAGCGGGCCGGCAACGACCCGGGTCATGTCCAGTACGCGGAGGCCCTCCAGCGGCCGCATGCTCCGGTACCGCTACCCGTTGGTCGACAGCAAGGCACTGCCTCCGGTGATGAGCGGGTACAGGTTGGCCGGTCCGACCTGTTCGGCCATGCGTCCCACCTTCTGGCTCCACTCGCCGGGGCCCGACCACTCCGACCGCCATGCCCACAGGCGTCGCGACAAATGATGGAGTGCGTATTCCTGGGTCATGCCCATGGCACCGTGGGCCTGGTGGCACTGGCGGGTCGCGGTGCCTGCCGTTTCGTTGGCCAGGGTACGGGCGGCCGCGATCTCGAAACGTCCATCGCCCCGCGCCGCCTGCCGGGCCGCCAACTGGGCTGCCATCTTGGTGATGGCAGCATCCTGGGCCGTCCACACCAGGTGCTGTTGCACGGCCTGGAAGCGCCCGACCGGTCGGCCGAACTGCTGGCGGGTCTCGGTGTAGTCGACCGTCAGGTCGAGCATGGCTTCGAGGGCTCCGGCCATCAGCATGGTGCGGCTGAGTGCGCCCCGATTGCGTAGCGATTCGACGCTGACCTCGTCGCCGGCGATGCCGACGGTCTCGATGGTCGACTGGGCGAACAGGACGGTCTCGCGTGGTTCACCGGCCATGTTGGTGGCCGCCTCGGTCGTGTAGCTGCCGTTGGGTGCAGCGATCACCGTGTT
>CALACD010000358.1 GCA_937890445.1 uncultured Acidimicrobiia bacterium
GGTCCTCCTGGTGCTGCTCACGGTGGTCTTCAACCTGATTTCCGATCTGATCGGTGGCATTCGGGTGACCGTCATCGAGGAAGAGACCGTTCGGATCCCTCCGGTCGAGAAGTAGCCGCGGCGGCGGTCAGCCGGTAGCGTTGGGAAGCTCCGGGGCTATAGCTCAGTCGGTTAGAGCGCACCCCTGATAAGGGTGAGGTCGCAAGTTCGATTCTTGCTAGCCCCACACAGTTTCGATGGTCGAACAAGGCCCTCGTCGCCCCGATCTCCGGAGTTCTTCGCCAGTCAGTAGGGTGGAGAGATGGTCGTGTTGATTCGCCGGGTGGCTGCCGCGTTGTCGATGGCGGGAATGTTGGCGGCCTTCTTCCGTTTGCGGGGAACTGGGGGAGTTCCCCCTCGCGATGGCGGATGGCGTGAAGTGTCCGGTCCCGATCTCCGCTGATGAGCGTCGGAGTGGTGGGGCTCGGCGCCACAGGCTTTCACGTGGCGCAGCAGCTGATGGCCTCTGACCTCGAGCGAATTGTCGTCACCGACAGCAATTCGCGGCGCCGAGACGAGATGGTTGCCCGTCTGGTCTCCACTGACGGAGACCGTTGCATCGAGACCACGGGCATCGATGACGTGGATGTCTTGATCTTGGCGCTCCCGGCAGGCGGTCATGGGGAACTTGCTCGTCGCGCCATCTCAGCCGGATCGCACGTCTTGTCACTGAGCGATCGACCCGAGGATGTGGCGGGCCTCCTCGGGTTGTCCGAGTTCGCTCGGACCCGAGAGCGAGCGGTGGTGGTCGGAGCTGGATTCGCTCCCGGTCTGAGTTGTCTGTTGGTGCGGCACGCTGCAGCTGCGCTGGACCGTGTCGACGCCGTGTCGATATCGAAGGCCGGCACCGGAGGACCGGCGTGTGCTCGCCAGCACCATCGAGCCTTGAAGCGATCGGGCCGAGACTGGGTGGACGGAAACTGGGTGCTCCGGCGGGGTGGGTCCGGTCGAGATCTGGCCTGGTTCCCCGATCCAATCGGCGCTCGCGATTGCTACCGCGGTGCGCTCGCCGGTCCGACGTTGATCCATCGCCTGTTCCCCGAAGCATCACGGATCTCCGAGCGCGTCGCCGCAACCCGCAGGGATCGTTTCACATCGTGGCTTCCAATGCTCCGACCTCCTCATTCCGACGGCGGGACCGGTGGGCTGCGAGTCGAAGTTCGAGGCCGATCGGAAGGCCGAGTGGAGACGATCGTCTATGGCGTCGTTGCAACGCTGTCGGTGGCAGCCGGCACGGTCGCCGCAGTGGGCGCACTCGGCTTGGGTGTGGGCTGCTGGTCTCCGGGCACCCATGGGTACGGGGAGGCCGCGAGTCCTTTCGAGCTACTCCAGCAGGTGAGGGATCGAGGTATACGGATCTTCACCCATGCTGAATCCGGAAATTGAGCAGGTTTGGGTCGCCGTTCGAGAATCACGATGCGTAGGAAATGATCTCAAGTTGCCGCGCAGAGTGGCCGATACAACGATAGGCGAACATTTCCCGAAATTTCTGCTCAAGTTCTTTGACGATCTGGTCGATGACTCCTGCGTGTTGGAGACAAACCTCAGGGAGAGCAAGAACATGGGCGAGATGACGCTTGAAGAGATCAATGCACGCATCGAGGAGCATCTGCCCCTCGTGAAGCACGTCGTCTTCCAGGTCGCAGTGCACTTCCCGCGCCACGTCGACCGAGAGGAACTGGCGCGGGCCGGAGCCCTCGGCCTGGTGGAGGCATCACGCCGCTTCGACGCCGAACGCGGCGTCCCGTTCGAACGCTTCGCCGCCCAGCGAATCCGAGGCTCGATTCTCGATTCGGTTCGAGCTGCTGACTGGGCACCCCGATCGGTTCGTCTCCTGGCCCGCCGCCTCGAAGCAACCGAGCAGCATTTGGCATCGGAGTTGGGCCGCATCCCCAGTGTCAGCGAAATGGCACAGGAACTCGGCGTCGGGGTCGATGAGCTGAGTCGGCTGCAGGACCGTCTCTTTCGTTCCGTCGTGCTGGCTCTCGATCACGAGACCAGCGATGACACCGACGAGGATCTGACCCTTGTTGATGTCTTGCGGGACCGTTCCGCAGTTGATCCGGCCGATGAGCTCGAATCGCGCGAACTCCATGCGTATCTGCGCGACGCGGTGAAGCTCCTGCCTGAACGGCAACGATTGGTCATCATCGGCTACTTTCTGGAGGGCAAGACGTCACAGGACCTTGCTCGCTTCCTGGGCGTGACAGAGTCCCGGATCAGTCAGCTGCGATCCGAGGCCCTGCGCAATCTCAAGCTGGGCATCGATTCCCAGTACGTCAACGACGACAAGACCGAACCAGCGGGTCGTGTCGCCAAACGACAGGACGCCTACGCCGACTCGGTTCGTGCCGAGTCTGGATGGAAGAACCGTCTCGGTCGATGGGACACCCGCTACGACATTCCCGAGGAGCCACTTCTCCCCGTTGGTCGAGCCTGAGCGCCAACTCACGACGTTGGCGAGGCACGGACGCGGCAAGATCCGCCTGAGCTGGTTCAGAAAGTTGCGGCCTGCTGCCAACGATCGAGCAGGGTTGTGTTGCCGAACGTCTCGAGCCTGCTCGGGGGCAATCGCCCCCACAACAGGAGTAGTAGGTCCGACACCGGACCTCGGGCTGCCACGTCGGCCTTGGTGTGGGCGTGTTCCCAGCGCACCTCGTCCGGTCCAAGGGTGAGGACCCATTCGCCATCGGCCACATCGGTAGCGTGAAGGTGCACCGTCTCGCCCTGTCCGGCGAGCGTCTCGAACTGCATACGAGCCGGCACGAAAATCTGCAGGATCTCGTCGATGCCGTCGCGTGCGATGTCGGAATCGATCGGTTCGGGGGAGCTGATTGCTGCTTCGGCGTCCCAGCGATGCATCGACGTCTCGTGGGCGAGGCGGCGACACCACCAGGCCACGGGTTGGGGTCCGGTGAAGGTGTTCACGACGGTGCCGGGATCAGCGGCCTCGAGGCTCTGCAGAACCGCACGAGCTGAATCCTCGAACCAGGTAAGCACATCGGCCCCAGCCGGGGGCTCAGGAACCGCGGCCCGCTCCGGTGGTGCCTCGAGACTGGCGTGCACGTTGAGATCGACCCAGCGATGAGCCCAGGCGGTGTGACCGATCACGTCGTGGACGGTCCAACCTTCGATGTGCGGTAGGTGCAGGGGGAGATGATTCACATCGACGGCGGCGAGGCGAGCGGACTCGACTCGAAGCGTGTGCAGAAAGTCGGCTCTGTTCGGCGGCTGGGTCATGGTTGAAGCCTTTCATTCAGAGGGCCCGACGCGGCGGACGGGGGAAGAATCCCGAGGTCTGCTCGACGTAGGCCCCGTCTCTTGGACGGCGGTTGTTCAGGTTTCCTTCGAGCATGGCCTTCCCCGAGAGTGGCATGACGGCCATGAAGGAAGGATCCACCCTTCCACCTCCCAAGCGTCACGAGTCCAACTCCTGGACTACCCAGCGATCGAGCGTACGCCATTGATCCTCGAGCCACTCGATCCTGCCCGGTGGGTCGGGCGGGATCGAACTGCGGGGCTGCATCCACCAACGGACCACGACCGGAGATCGGGCAGGAAGGTGTCGACGCAGGCCACGCAGTTCGGCGACGCCTTCCAGTCCGACATGCCCGAGGATCATGACCGGGGAAGTTGGTCGCTGATCGAGCAACGACAGCGAGCCAGCGGCGCGGGGAGGAAGCAGGCGGACCAGTTCGTCATTGAGTGACGCCAGATGGGAGTGCTGCCGGCGCTCCAAGGATCGCGCCACTCGTTGCTTGCTGGCCGCAGTGGCGTAGGTGCCCTCCGGGAAGATCACCAGGGCCGAGTCCGGAAGGGCTCGTTGCGCCAGCTGCGCGATGCCGGCGAGCTCGCTGGCTCGGTCTCCATCACGATCGACGAAGTGATTGCCCAGACGATGCCCGTAGATGTCGATGTTGGGTATCCACTGCAGTTCCTTCTTCAGCACGTAGTGCACGGGCCGATCGAGGATGCCCGTGAAGAGCACGGCTGGAATCAGTGCGTCGATCATGCTGGCATGGCGACTGAGCACGATGAGTTCACCATCTGGCACGGAGGCGGCGTCGCCCAGGTCGAGCTCGACGTGCAGCAACCGTCGGGCCCAGCCCAACAATGAGGTCGCCCACCAAGCTTGCACGCACCGATGTCGTTCGAGATCGAGTCGCTGACCGAAGTGCCCCCTGACCCAGAGCCGAGTGGCGTAAGCAACACCGATCCACTCGTGGACGGTGAACACCAGCGCGAAGATCCAAAGCCGGATGGTGGGCACGCGCCAACGGCCCTGGATGACATCGATCAGCAGGGCCACGGGCACCACGATCGGGGACAGCACCGTCCAAAGCGGTAGGGCCAGGTACACCAACGGAATCGAGATCATCCGTCGGGCGAACGCCCGGTCGTATCGTGAAGAACCAGTGGTCATGGCAGCAGCACCGAGTGCTGCAGGTATTAGCGCTCTTCTTTGAAGATGACGTGCTGGCGGACCACGGGATCGTACTTCTTGAGTTCGATCCGCTCCCGCGTGTTCGTCTTGTTCTTGCGTGTCGTGTAGGTGAATCCGGTTCCCGCAGTGGAACGCAGCTTGATGATCGGTCGTTTCTCGGATGCCTTGGCCATCAGAACTTCACTCCTCGACGTCGAAGATCCGCAGCGACGGATTCGATGCCCTTCTTGTTGATCGTCTTGATGCCCTTGGCACTGACGGTCAGTTTGATCCAGCGTTTCTCGCTGGGAAGCCAGAAGCGCTGATTCTGGATGTTTGGATCCCAACGCCGCTTGGTGACACGGTGGGAGTGCGAGATGCTGTTGCCGAAACTGGGCTTCCGGCCGGTGACCTGACAGACCATCGACATGACGAACCTCTTCTAACCGGATGAACGGCAGAATTCTGCCGTGGTGATCAACCTCGGAATGGTAGCTGTTCGTCAGCCAAGCGCCACCTTGGTCCTGAACCGCCACGGGACTGCCCGTTGGGCAACGTTGCCCGGGCCAACCATGATCCGTTGATGTTACGAAACGATGACGTTAGCGTGTCGCCGTCGTCGGGCGCGCAAGTCCGGCGGTCGGTTTTGCC
Source organism: uncultured Acidimicrobiia bacterium (assembly GCA_937890445.1). Classification (GTDB taxonomy): domain Bacteria; phylum Actinomycetota; class Acidimicrobiia; order Acidimicrobiales; family SZUA-35; genus JAHECQ01. Next base: position 5,114 of record CALACD010000358.1, read on the forward strand.
GAGGTACCAAGACACGAGCAAGTGCTCCCGGGACCCGCCCCGGGGATCGATACAGATGTCGAGGTTGTGAATGACACCTACGCCGGAGTGTGCCAGCAGCGTTGCTGGGAGTGGCAGCGTTGCTCGGTTCCGAGCATTGTCGGTTCTCCTGGCGGTGATGGTCTCGGTGACCGGTCTGGCCGTGGTTGGTTCCGGCGCTCGGCCGGTGGCCGCCCAGGTGGAGATGCGGACCATCACGCTGCCCGTCCATCCCGACTTCGTCGACCAGGTCTCGTGGAGCGACACCTGGGGTGCGCCCCGGTCGGGCGGTCGTCAACACGAGGGGGTCGACATCATGGGCCCGAAGATGGTGCCACTGGTCGCCGCCGTCGACGGTGAGGTCACCTGGCTGCGACACGACGCCGAGCGCGGGAACAATCTCGAGATCACCGACGCCGACGGTTGGATGTATCACTACGTGCACATCAACAACGACACCCCGGGCACCGATGACGGTGCCAACGCCTACGAATTCGCGTTCGCACCCGGGATCGAACAGGGAGCCAAGGTGAGGGCCGGCCAGATCGTGGCCTTCCTCGGCGACTCGGGCAATGCCGAGTCGACGGGTGCCCACCTGCATTTCGAGATCGAGCGACCCGATGGTTCGAACATCAATCCGACCGCCAGCGTCGATGCCGCGCTGGTTCGGATGCGGTCCACGCCAACGCTCGACGACCTGGGACCCTACGGCTCTGCCAGCGAACTCTTCGACGATGTGTTCACCACCTTGACCGGTCGGCCGGCCACAGCCGAGAACATGCAGGCCTTGGCCGACGTCATCAACCGCGACGGATTGAGCGCAGCATTGTCCCCCTACATCGATCAGGGTTCGCAGGCGGCCGACATCCAGCGACTGTACGTGGCCTTCTTCCTTCGCTTGCCCGACCTCGGCGGTTATCGCTATTGGATCGAACGCAAAGCCACCGACCTCGATCTGGTGCGTATCGCTGATAATTTCGCTGGTTCCCCCGAGTACCAGGCCCGCTACGGGAGTCTGCCGTTCGGATCTTTCCTGGACCAGCTCTATCTCGATGTCCTGGGTCGTCAGCCCGATGAGGCCGGCAAGGCCTACTGGTTGGCTCGACTCGACGATCCGAACGACGTTGTCACGAAGGGCACGATCGTCGCGTTCTTCACCGACAGCCCGGAGCTGCGGAGTCTGGCGGCTCATCGCAGCGAGATCGTGGCACTGACGGCTCTGTTCGAAGACCGCATGCCGACCGATGCCGAGACAGCCGAATGGGAAGTCCTGCGTCGGTCCAGGACATTGGTCGAGTCGATCGACGCCTATCTGGCCGCACTCACCGGCTGATCGACGCCAGACAGCTCGTCGGCCCAGCTCTGAACGAAGGCAACGAAGTCGTCGATTGCGGTGTCGGTGATCTCGACCGACAGGGCAATGAAGCCCCGTCGGGCGAAGTAGAAACCGGCCTCCATTGCGTCGAAGAACAACAGGCTGCGCCAGCGCTCATCGAGATTCTCCAGATCCCGCGTGCTCTGGATGGGGGCGGCGGTGGGGTGAATGTTGAGCAGCGAACCCCAGCCGGTCACACCCATGGGAATCTTGGCGTGGGCCAAGATCCGCGACAGCTCGTTCCGAAGCCGATCGCCCCGCTGGTTGGTGGAATCCAGAACTTCGTCGGTCAAGACCTCTCGCAGCGTCGCGACGCCGGCGGCCATGGTGAGGACGTTGTTGTTGAATGTGCCGGCATGGCCCAAGGGCCGGGGTCCCGCCTGATCGAAGACGGCCATCACCTCGCGACGTCCTCCGAAGGCACCGAAACTCATGCCGCCGGCCAGGTATTTGCCGAGCGTGGTGAGGTCGGGGTGAACGCCGGTGACCTGCTGAGCACCACCGGGGGACAGACGGCTGGTCATCACTTCATCGAAGATCAGGATGGTGCCCTGGGCGGTGCACAGGTCACGCAGCGATCGGAGGAAGGCTTCGGTCGCCGGGATGCAGCCGCCCGACCCGAGCATCGGCTCGATCAGCGCGGCGGCAAACTCGTGACGGGCGAACAGTTCCTCCAGAGCAGCGATGTCATTGAACGGAGCAATCACGAAGTCGTGCGGGACGTTGGCCTCTCGCTGATGACCGAAGTAGAGGACTCCGCCGTGATAGCCCCCTTCGAAGACCAGAACGGAGCTCCGTTGGGTGTGATGTTTGGCTGCCGCCAGAGAGAGCAGGTTGGCCTCCGTGCCGCTGTTGGTGAAGCGCACCTGCTCCAACGAGGGAAACCGGTCGACGAGCAGCCGGGCGAACTCGACCTCGGTTTCATGGGTCGTGCCCAGGGCCCAGCCATTGTCGAGCGCTCGGTCGATGGCGTCGCGAATCGGTCTCGGGGAATGACCGAGCAGTCCAGCGGTGTAGTTGCCGAGCAGGTCGATGTAGCGGTGGCCATCGACGTCTTCCAGGGTCGAGCCGGTGGCGTTGGCCACGCGAAACGGAAAGGGATCGAAGTGCAAGACAGTTCTGGTGTTGCCCCCCGGCATCACCTCGGCCGCAGCCCGGGCCAGCTCTTCACTGCGGGGCCGAACTGTCCGATATCGGCACACGGCCTCGGTGAGGCGGTGATCCAAGAGCGCGTCGTCGATCATGGATACACGCTAATACGTGCCAGTAATACCGCGCCGCTCACTACCGATAGCTGAGGGGTGACGACGGGACGGCGACGTATGCAGCTGGGACTCAATCGCTTCCGGAGAGACTCTGGGTGGGAGCGCGACTTCGAGCCCATCGACGGCCCGGTCCTGGGTCTGGTGTTCGGGTCCAGCGACTACCTTGGCGAGTCCGCACCGTTCGACGATCTTCGACGCCTCTATCCCGACATCACGCTCGCAGGCTGTTCGTCGGCCGGCGAGATCCTGGGTGTCGAGATCACCGACGCATCGCTCGTGGTGGCCGTGGTCGGCTTCGCATCGACTCGGTTCGCCGTTGTCTCGGCCACCATCGACGACCCTCGGCATTCCGGCGAGGTGGGAGCGAAACTCGCTCGGAGCCTGGTGGACGACCAACTGGCCGCTGTGCTGGTCTTCAGTGACGGACTGGTCGTCAACGGCAGTGAACTGGCCCGGGGATTCATGAGCGAGCTTCCGCGAGACCTACCGGTGAGTGGCGGGTTGGCCGGTGACGGACCTCGCTTCGAACGCACCTGGACGATGGTCGATGGACAACCGCAGGAGGGTGCGGTCGGCGCCGTTGGCCTGTATGGCAGTGACGTGGTCGTCAAACACGGTTCGGCCGGAGGTTGGCAGGGGTTCGGTCCGGTCCGCCGCATCACTCGCAGCGAAGGAAATGTGTTGTTCGAACTCGATGGACAGCCCGCCCTGGAGCTGTACCGAAGCTATCTCGGTGACCGAGCATCGGGCCTGCCGGCGACTGGACTGCTCTTTCCGTTGCTCATCGGGCGTGATTCGGGCACGCCTGTCGTGCGGACGATTCTCGCCATCGACGAGGACAGGCAGTCCATGACATTCGCGGGGGATCTGGCCGAGGGCGCCGACGCCCAGTTGATGCGGGCATCCTTCGATGCGCTCGTCGAAGGAGCCGAGGACGCAGCCGAGCAGGCCATTGCGCCCGCTGCCGGCGAGGAGCTCCCTGAACCGTTGCTGGCGCTCGCCGTCAGCTGCGTCGGCCGACGCCTGGTGCTGGGCGAGGGCTGCGAGGAGGAGGTCGAAGCAACCCTCGGCGCCTTGGGCACCGGGGCGAGTCAACTGGGCTTCTACTCGTATGGAGAGCTGTCCCCCAATGGTGACGAGGGCTGCAGTCTCCTCAACCAGACGATGACGCTGACCACCATCTACGAACGGCGTGCCGAGCCGGATCGAGGCTGAGGTGGGCGGGCGGTCGGACAACGAACTCCATCGCACGCTCCAGCGCCAGCTGCGCCGAGCCGGTGTCGACCTGGAGGGCGACATCGATGTCGCGGGCTTGCGGCGTCTCCTGACCAGCGTCGATCGTTCGTACCGCGAAGCCGAGGAGTACCGCTACACGCTCGAGCGTTCCATGGACGTCTCCTCCACCGAGATGAGACGGTTGTACGACGACCTGGCGCAGGCCAGCGATCGGCTGGTGGCCATCGAGCACGACAAGCTTCAATCGGTGATCTCCGCTCTCGATCACGGGCTGTGCGCAGTGGGCCACAACGGACAGATCCTGTTCATGAACGAAGCGGCCGGGGGCCTGCTGCGGGAACGTCCTGTCGACGGCACGGCGCTGCTGAGTCGATTCGAACTGACCTGGGGACCTGACGCGTCCCGACTCACCCCGGACGAGATCTTCCGGTTGATCGCCGGTGGACAGCACCTCCACAACTCCGCAGCGATGTTGCGTCGTCCCGATGGGACGCTCTTGCCGGTGTGGGCATCGATCACCCCCCTTGTGGAGGTCGGCGAGGTGCGTGGCGCGGTCCTGGTCTTCGACGACACCAGCGACTACAGCGCGACGCTCGAGAATCTGGCCAAGGCGCTGAACGAGTCGCAACGAGCCACCAACGCCAAGTCCCAGTTCCTGGCCAACATGAGTCACGAGATTCGAACACCGATGAATGGCGCGATCGGCATGTTGGATCTGTTGGCCAACGCACCGCTCGATGCCGAGGCCGGCGAGTTCCTGCGCATCGCCCGATCATCGGGCGAGGCCCTCCTCGAGATCATCAACGGGATCCTCGACTTCTCGAAGCTGGAAGCCGGTCGAGTCGAGGTGGAGGACGTCGTCTTCGATCCGACCGGGTTGGCCGAGGAGGTGGCGGCGCTCTTGATCCCGCGCGCTCAGAGTGCCGGTGTGGCAGTTCGTGTCGTTGTCGGCGACGATGTTCCGGGCTGGATACACGGTGATCCGATCCGACTCCGACAGGTCATCACGAACCTCGTGGGCAACGCCGTCAAGTTCACGGCCACCGGGTCGGTCACGATCGCCGTCGACCGGCTCACCATGACCAATGGACGAGACGATCGACTTCGGATCCTGGTCATCGATACCGGCTCGGGTATTCCCGAGAGCCGTTTGGAGAGCCTGTTCGACCCTTTCAGCCAACTCGATGCTGCCACCACGCGTACCCATGGCGGCACTGGGTTGGGTCTGGCCATCTGCAAGGAGACACTGGCGTTGCTGGGGGGCCACGTCGTCGTGTCCAGCGAAGTCGGCGTGGGCTCGATGTTCGGGTTCACACTCCCGTTCGTGGAGGCTCATGCCGACCGAGATGACGGCCCACTCGAACCGTTGCCTGCTGGGTTGACGGCGCTGGTCGTAGATGACCAACCGTTCGATCGCCAGGTCGCTGCCGAATACCTGCGTCGACTCGACATGAGAGTCGTGGAAGCGGAGTCCGGCGCCGAGGCCATGGCGAAGTTCGCGATGGCGTCGGAACTGGGTCGCCCCTTCGATGTGGTGCTGGCCGATCTGCGGATGGCCGAGCAGTCCGGTCTGGCCCTGGCTGACGAGCTTCGACGCCGTGGTCACGAGGGTCTGGTGGTGATGTTGATGACCGCGACGATGCTCGATGGGTTGGAGCGGTCCCGGGCGAACGCACTGGTCGATGCGACCGTACTCAAACCGATGCGAGCTTCCGATCTGGAACGGCTGACGACGGCCACCTGGTGGCGTCGACACTCGGCCAGCCAGGTCGCTGTGCCCGAACCGAATGACAGGGTGCCGGCGCTCAGCGCCGACAACCATACGGGCAACGACCCAGCCGATGTGCCAGTGATGAGAGATCCGGAGGGGTCGGTCGGCCCGTCCGGCGACTCGTCTCGTCCCGTTCCCGAACCTCGGTCGATCCGTGTGTTGGTGGCAGAGGACAATGCCACCAACCAGGTCGTGATCAGGGCCATGTTGGCTCGCTTCGGCCATTCGTGTGCCGTGGTCGACAATGGCGACGATGCGGTCAAGGCGGTGATGCAACACGACTACGACGTCGTGCTGATGGACTGTCAGATGCCGCAGATGGATGGGTTCGCGGCGACGGCCACAATCCGGGCGATGTCGGGCCCGGTGTCGCGCATCCCGATCGTGGCCTTGACGGCCAATGCGCTGTCCGGCGACCGGCAGCGGTGCCTCGACGCAGGGATGTCGGACTACCTGTCGAAACCGCTCAAGGTCGGCGCGTTGCGTGACGCTCGCGAGGCAGCAGTGCACGGTTCTCGGGTGTAACACCTGCCACAATGGTCGATCTCAGGGAACTCCCCGATACGTCCTGGGGTTACAACGGCCAGCATCGCTTGGAGGCCGAAATGTTCGGTTTGCCCAGGCATCGAAGGAGATCCTCATGACCACGACCACCCAACGCTCGACCGTCACCGAGATCCTGGCCATGGGACGCGTGTGGGCGGAGACGATGACGCTCGTCCCCCAGAGCTCGGCAGTCGATCTCCTGCTCGATGCACTCAATGCGGCCCAACGGCCAGCCGTGCGTCAGGCCGTTCTCGGTGCGCTCGCCGATTTCAGTCACCGACGGATGTCACCGTCCGCTGAGTTCCTGGCTGCACTCGATCACGTCCAGGTCGTCGTTGATGCCGATGGCGTCTTCGACGGCTTGGTCCTGGAGGAGTCAGCACAGGACTGAGCTGCCCGGAATCGCCTGGCCGGAAGGCCAGGGGGCAGGGATCAGAAGTCGCCCTGCCACTCGTCTTCCGGTCCGCCCTGGTAGACGGGAAGTGGCTCACTGGTGTCGCGAGGCGGGGGAGGAGCGGCACTGCCCCGGGCTGGGCGAGCAGTCGTGGCATCACTCTCGTCGTCGGGGGCATAGCCGTAGGCCATTGCCACGCCGTCGACGTCGAACGGTTTCCCCATCGAGGCCACGGAGAACTTGGACCAGTCTCCGGACTTCTTCTGGACTTCGATGATGCCGCCGTTGGCCAGCGCTGCGGTGAGGGTTTCGACGGGCGCCATCACCGCCCACTTCTCGGATTTCGTCTTGCGGAACTTGGGTGCGGGCAACTCACTCATCCCTGCAGTATTGCAAACGAACGACGAGCACACGCTCTGCACCTCGTACGCGCTGCACCTCGTACGCGCTGGGGAGCGATGACAGCAGCTCTGCCAGGCGTTCCCGTTGGGCGCTCAGGTGAGGGGGACAGATCGGCGGGCGTCAACCAGGGCGTCGAGGAGACGAGACGCGCCGAGCCGAAATCCTGCGGGCACCAATCGCTCCGGCCCGAACTGGCCGCTGACCAAGGCGGCGTAACGACGGGCGTCATCGACGGTGCGCAACCCTCCGGACACCTTGATACCGACCGATCGACCGGTCTCGGCTTCGAATCGGGCAACGGAGCGGGACATGGTGATCACGGCTTCAGGAGTCGCAGACACCGGGATCTTTCCGGTGCTGGTCTTCACGAAGTCGGCCCCGGCCGCCAGTACCAACAGCGTGGCGACAGCCACCGACGGAAGATCTCCGAGCTCCCCGGTTTCGAGAATCACCTTGACGAGCCGTCCCTCGGCGGCTGCAACAGAGGCGACGACGTCGCTGTAGGCCGTTTCCAGATCACCGGCCAGGAAAGCTCCTCGATTGAGCACGATGTCGATCTCGTCGGCTCCCGCTTCCGCCGCTGCGGCGATGTCCGCGAGGCGAACCGGCAACGGCGATTGGCCGCTGGGGAAGGCACCGGCCACGCTCGCGACGCGAACCGGTGATCCCGACGCCGCCGCCACCGCAGCCGGCACCAGACTGGGATAGACGCAGACCGCGGCCACTGGCGCCAGATCAGGATCATCAGGGTCGGGAATTCGGGCATGCTCGGTGAGCGCGGCCACACGGGCCGGTGTATCCGATCCCTCGAGTGTGGTCAGGTCGATACAGGCGATCAGGCCCGCGAGTTCGTCGGCGGTGGCCGCCACCGTGAGGGTTTCGTCGGCCGACGCCAGGCGACGTGCCACCTCGGCTGGCGTCGGTGGATCAGCCCAGGCTCGGACAGTTGCGAGTTCTATCGGAGTCGGTGCTGCCATCATCGGGGGTCAGCGGGTCGGCTCATCCGTTTGGACCGACGAACACGTTCGACGTTGGCCATGTGCTGATCTCCTACTGGCTCCCGATCGGGCTCCTGCGGCCCACGCTACTGGCTCTGGGCGAGCGGCAACGGTCGAGACGTGGTGCCTGGCAAGTCGACTGACGTCGAACGGAACAGACGGTCGGGATGATTCAGCGCGCTCGGAGGGACTCGAACCCCCAACCTTCTGATCCGTAGGTGGATCCAAGGGTTTCGCCGGGGTTGTCCGTAGCTGTCCGACGGTCTCCGTCATGCACCGTGAACAGGGGAAACGCACAGTCTGCCATGGCCCCTGATGACCGCAGTTGCACCGGTTTTCCTACGGGATCTTCTCAGGATCTTCTCACGGCGACGGATGTTCCTCGTCCATGAAGGGTGGGTTCTCGACTGCGAGCGGGAGCTGGTTGGCTCTGGCCAATCGCAGGTCGAGTCGCCGCCATGAGGCCATGACCAAGGCGTCGGCGACGAGCCTCAGTGCTCTTCCCGGTCTTCGCAGATGATTTCGACGATGTCGGCTGGGGTGAAGCCAGTGAGTGTGGGAGGCTCGGCGTTGATTGTCTCGAAGAACTTCTCGAGGTCTGAGGGCTCGCGTCCAGGCCGTTAGGTAACCACTCCCGATGGCATGGGTTGCTCCTCCAGTGGTAGCTCTGTCGAGGGAGTGCACCCGAATCGTAGACAGTTCTGCCGCCCGACAACGCCATGAGATACCCGGTCGGCAGTCGGCCTCTTGGCGTCAGGTGTCGGCCGGAGGTCGGGGGCGAGGACACGGAGGCCCGCAGGGCTACGTCGACCACGCTCGGTGCCAGGAAGCCATCTCGCGTGATCTCGCGTCGGGGGTTCGGAACGAACCTCCAGTTGTGTCTGACGTTTCTCGTTCGTCCGTGGAGCGGTGAGTGGCAGATGTCGTTGCCCACTGACCGTGCTCGAGAGACGGCGTCCCGTGCTCGCCGAACTGCTCGGTTGTACGGATCCGATCCGCCCTTGGGGGACATTCGTGAGGGCACATAGTGAAGCCGGATCTGCTCGGCCAGATGGTCGTTCCGGCGGTGTGGTTATCGCGTTGGTCACGATGCGGACCGGTTTTCAGGCACTTGCCGAGTAGTCGCCGAGGGCGGTTCCGTGGAACCGTTACCGAGTGGTCTTGCCCCGCGATCGGCCGCACTCATCCGGCACGGATGGTGCGGTGGCGATTCGCTGCCCCACGGCGGCGTTACCGAGTGGGCCGCTCCCCACACGCCGGCGCGTCGCCGTTGGTGATCCTGTCCAAAGCCGACCAGGTCGAATCCACCACCGATGCCGAGCGAGAGATTCTGGCCGATGACCCAGCTGCAGACATCGTTGCCGTCTCGTCGGTCACCTCCGATGGGGTTGCGGAGCTGCTGGGGCGTTGCGCGAATCGCACACTGGTTCTTGTCGGCGTGTCGGGGGCGGGTAAGTCGACGCTGCTGAACGCGCTCGCTGGACGCGAGTTGGGAACGACCGGTCGGGTTCGCGCTGGCGACAGCAAGGGCCGTCACACAACAACGGCCCGGCAGCTGTACCTACTCGAAGGAAACTGCTGCCTCATCGACACCCCGGGTGTCCGCGAGGTCGGGCTCTTCACCGATGTCGACACCATCGACGACGGCTTCAGCGACATCGCCAAGCTCGCCCTCGACTGCCGATTCAACAACTGCGGCCACAGCGGCGAACCAGGCTGCGCTGTTGCGGCTGCGGTAACTGACGGGGAGCTGAGCGAGACTCGCGTGCAGGCTTGGGACAAGCTGCGACGCGAGGCCGCCTGGCTGGAACGGCGAACAGACCCAGCGGCAGAAAACCGCGCTGGCAAAGCACTCAACAAGAAGATTCGCGACGCCCAGACGACGAAGCGCCCAAAGAACTAGGATCCCAAGAACCAAACATGAAACAAAGACGCTGTGATCAAGCCGGACGCCGCCGACGGTCTAACACGAGCTCAGCGCGGATCGGCAGCGAACACTGGTGGGTCCCGAGGATGACATCTGGGCGAGTTTCTTCGACCGCGTCGTCAACAAGATGAACATCTCCGCAGCCATGACATCGACGGTCGATCCCAAGTTCGGTCAGCGCCCGAATTGATGGAGGAACTATCGGCTCAGGGCTTGAGGTGTTAGCTTGCACATTGCAACTTAACTAACGACAACGAATAGGACACCTCGACATGCCCGATCTCAACGACGTCCGGTCCTTTCTCTCCCAAGAGACCGGACTAGCAACGGTCAGCACCACCCAAGCCGATGGGCGAGTGCTGTCGAGCATCGTGAACTGTGGCGTGTTCGATCACCCGCTGACTGGCGAGACCTCCGTGGCGCTCGTTGCTCGCGGCGCGGCGGCTCGCGTCGGCCATGTGCGACGTGGATCCGAGGTCACGATTGCGGTTCGCCGCGGTTGGAGCTGGGTTGGAGTCACCGGCCCAGCCAGCCTCATCGGCCCAGACGACATCCCCACTGGCATGACCGACGACGATGTCCGCATCTTGCTGCGCGATATCTATTCCGCAGCTGGTGGGGTTCACGATGACTGGGACGAATATGACCGGGCGATGGCCGAAGATGGTCGCATCGCGATCTTTGTCAGTCCCGACCGAATTCTTGGCAACATTCCGACAGCGTGACCGCGCCGGAGACACCCGTCGAGGTGCCCACCTTCGATCATCGACACGGTCGCCTGACGCTCGCGATTGCCGCCCTTGCTGCGCTCGCGACCTACCTCGACACAACAATCCTTTTCGTCGCCTTCCCCGACATCAGCTCGAGCTTCGGCAGCTCGGGGCCATCGACACTGTCGTGGGTTCTGAATGCCTACACCATCGCCTTCGCCGCCCTGCTTGTTCCGGCCGGCAAGATCGCCGACAGGCTCGGGCACCTCAAAGCCTTCCTTGTCGGTTCGACCACGTTCACCGTCGCTTCGATGGCCTGCGGCCTTGCCCCGAACGTCGGGTTGTTGATTGTCGCTCGAACTTCCCAGGGGGTCGGCGCCGCAATCCTGGTCCCCTCCTCGCTCGCGCTTGTTATTGCCGCCTTTCCCCGGGAGAAACTCCCCCAGGTCGTCGCGATCTGGGGTGCCATTGGTGCCATGTCGGCCGCTATCGGGCCATCGCTTGGTGGGCTGATAGTCGACTCGCTCGGCTGGCGTTGGGCCTTCTTCATCAACTTGCCCGTAGGCGTTGTGACCGTTGTTGCCGGTAGGAGATTCCTCCGCGAAGCCAAAGACCCAACGGTCCGGCTTCCGTCGCTGGGGGGCGTGGCGCTCATCGCGCTCGCGGCCGGGACCTTGCTGTACGGCATCGTCGAATCCGACAATGCCGGCTGGGCCAGTCCACAGACTTTGGGCGTGCTGTCCCTAGGGCTCGTTCTGCTGGGCGCCTTCATCGTCAGTCAACGCCGGACCGACTCGCCAACGCTCGATCTTGAGCTCTTCTCTCTCGGCAACTTCCGTTGGGGGAACTTGGCGATGTTCAGCTTCTCGATGTCGTTCGTCGCCATGTTCTTCGGGCTGATCCTGTTTCTTGTGAATGTCTGGGAATGGTCGGTCCTGAAGGCTGGCCTCGGCGTGGCACCAGGCCCAGCGCTCGCCGCCATTCTGGCCGCCCGTTTCGGCAAGCTGGCAGGACAAATCGGGCAACGGCCGCTCGTCCTCGTCGGTGGACTGGTCGCCGGGCTCAGCGGGCTTTACCGGGTTCTGTTTCTCACTGCAGAAGTCAGCTATTTAGTTGACTTCGCCGTACCACTGGCCTTGTCCGCCGTCAGTATCGGCCTGGTGTTTCCACAAGCCACCAGCGTGGCGGTCCAAGCACTCCCACCCAACCGAGTAGGAGTCGGAGGAGCAACGACCCAAGCCATTCGTCAGTTCGGCGGATCGCTAGGTGTCGCCTTCACCATTGCTCTGCTTGGCAAGGCGACGGCTACCGAGGATCTGGTCGCTGGCTTCAACCGCATCTGGTGGCTCGTTGTTGTCGGCGGTATCGCAACCGCCCTATGCGCCCTTCCGTTGCGCACCGGCAAGGCAAACTAGTGAAGCGGACAAGAACATTGCGACCTCAAGCGGCACGAGTCGGGCAATCGGTACGGTGAGTGCAGTGAGTGCAAACCCCGACGAGACGGTGTGGCGTTCCGGATGCCCGATTAGCAGCGCGCTCGACGTTCTCGGCGACAAGTGGTCGCTTCTCATCATCCGAGATCTCGTGATATGCGGCACTCGCACCTACTCAGACTTTCGCGAATCTCCTGAAGGCATTGCGACCAACATTCTCGCGGCCCGCCTCAAGCTGCTTTCCCGGCTCGATCTCATCGAACGGGTTGACCCAGAGCGAGCTTCCCGCGGCAACGCCTACCAGCTGACCGAACGAGGAGCGGCATTGCGACCAACACTCAATGAGCTCTTCACTTGGTCTCAGCAGCATCTCGGCGAATTCCATCCCGACATGCATCCCGAACAGCGCTCGCTGTAAAGACCGGACTCTCCTAAATTTGAAGACATCAGGGGCCGCCGCGCATTCGGCGATGCTTCCTCGAGGTTCGGCCCGCCGTGGGAGGTCCCGTATCTCGTTCGCGTCGGATTGGGTACTTTGAGCGATCGACGGAGCTGCTAGCTCGGCAGTCACCTGCGGATCATCCCACACCGCTCGGTAATACCGCCCAGAACCCTCTCGAATCAGTCCTCAAACCCGTCCGCTATTGCCGGGAGTAGCGCACTTCAATGGGCTGCCCGAAGCTCGATAACGCGCAAGGCCCGGCCGCGTCGAGGGTGCGCGAGATCCTCACTTCTGCGCTCCTGTCCCGGTGATCCGGTAGCCGCCACCGGAACCCGCACGAGCGCTGTGAGCGCTCAGTGAGCAGAGGCTCCCGCCCTCCACCGCATCGCTCAGGCACGGAGAAACTGGAGACACAACTGGAGGTTCGTTCCGAACCCCCGACGCGAGATCGCCAGGAGACGCGAGGTCACGGTGGGTGATCTCGCGTTGCGTCTGGGTCCAGGTGACGTCCCAGGTGTCGAGTGGGGTGCCCCACAGGTAGTTGCGACACGGGGAAACGAGAGGGACACCATGCAGGCATTGAACGGATCAGCAGGAACGGAGCCACAGCAGGGTGCGGTTGGCCCGCTGTTGGCCATCGACGAGGTGGCGGATCGGCTGAACGTGACGCCACGCTTCGTGCGACGGCTCATCGCCGAGCGGCGGATTCGGTACTTCAAGCTTGGGCGACATGTCCGGCTTGCCGAGGAGGATGTCGATGACTGGGTGCGCCGGCGCAGGATCGACCCGTCGATGACTTGAGCGGGCTCGCACCGAGGATCCTCGCAAGACGGACCGCAGCTTGCGATGGGTCTCGAACCACCTGGATCTCTGTGTGGGGACCAGCCCGGCAAGGTCCGCTTCAGCGGGCCTTTGCGCGTCATCGGTCACGCCCCGTACTCGGTTGGGAGTAGAGAACGTGCGACGCTGCCTGACCATTCACCGGTCCCCGAACAGGGCTTCGCCGATCTGGGCTGCGGC
>CALACD010000359.1 GCA_937890445.1 uncultured Acidimicrobiia bacterium
TGGGGTCTTGGTCTCCGCGGTCATGGTGCTCGCTCGGTTCGCTGGTTGACGGCTTGTGGGAATCAGCCCAGAGGCTGATGCAATTCGACGCCGTCGCCCATCGGGCACGGCACGGTGAGCTGCGCCCGACTGACCACCAGGAAACAGGTGCCGCAGACGAACTCGTCGCTTCGTTGTTTGGCCACGTCGGCCAGCTTCACGCCATCGTTGGCATCGTCATCGTCATCGTCATCGTCATCGTCGGACGAGGCAAGGCGGTCCCGGAGGATCTCATCGAGGTCGGCCTCGACGTCATCGGGGTCAACTTCCTCGTCCTCGTCTTCGGACTCGCCATCGGTGCGACGAGCGCGAGGACGCGTCTCCTCTTCTTCGTCCTCTTCTTCGTCTTCTTCAACGAGTGCGGTGTCGTCGACGAACTCGTCGTCGATGTCCTCGTCGATGTCCTCTTCGTCGAGGTTGGGATCGAGGTCGGGATCGAGGTCGGGATCGTCTTCCACCTCATCGGTATCCTCGACAAGATCATCGTCGTCCATCACGTCGTTGTCGTCTTCTTTGCTCATTGCCTCAAATGACCCAATCGTTCAGAGCGATCGGCCGGACTCTACACACTCCGGGCCCAAGAAGGGGGATCTGGTGACAAAAGCCTGAACCCACTTCCCGAGCGTTACGAGACCGGCACGAAGAACTGCCGATGAACCATCACGTTGTCCACATAGCGATGCGTTGCGTCCAGCAATTCGCCGGTCGAAACCGAACCGGGTCCCTGGAAGTACGACGCGACCGCCAGCGTCTCATCGTCGGTGTAGTCGAGCAGCCATCGCAGGAAACGGGCGCTCATACGAATGTTGTCCTCTGGGTTGTTGGGATCCAACTCTGGTCGACCGATCAGATCGGTGGCCACCCACACGCCGGTGTCCGGCATGATCTGACCGATTCCGACAGCACCCTTGTACGACACCGCAGCGTTGTTCCATCCCGATTCCTGCCAAGCCACCGACATCAACAGGTCCACCGGCAGATCGTTGGCCTGAGCCCAGTGCTCGAATACTCCGAGCAGGGCAAGGCGCTCAGGATTGTCGACAATCCGATCCGGTAGATTGGGGTACCGCTCGGTGCCGACGGTGGCGACCGAACCAGCGGGGACCTGAATGACCGAGCCGACCCGAATTCGATCGACGTTCGTCAACCCGTTGATCTCTGCCAATTCCCGAGTCGAGATTCCGACCCGCACGGCGATCTCGCTCGCCGTGTCGCCGGGTTGGATCGTGTAGTCGACGGTTGCCGCGACCGCCCCTCCCGGAATGTCCAACGTCTGGCCGCTGCGGATCAGGTGAGCGGTGGTCAAGCCGTTGGCATCGACCAGCTCCTGAACCGTCACACCCGTCTTCAAAGCAATGTGGGACAGTGTCTCGTTCGGTTGAACCACGTAGTGAGCTGACGAATCTTCGTGGGCCGAAACCGGCGAGGAAAAGGCGACAACACCGACGATGACGGTGGCTGTCAGCAGCGACGAGATCCTGGGCATAGGCATAATGGACTATTCGGCCTTCCACTGCCCGCCTTGAGAGGTTAGCGAAAAATCTTCAGCGCTGGCCGAGCTCCTGACGACGGACCTCCGCCCGTCGCTCGGATTCGAGCCGTTCGAGCTCAGTATCCGAGGCGTGATTGACGAACAACATCATTTCGGCAATGGCGTGATGGCCGGCCTGGTCGGCGATGGCCCGATGCATCTGCTGCGCCACCAACCGATAGGCCGGATGGCCCTGTGGCGTGCTGCGCAACTCGAGCATGTGCAACGCAGCTCGAGCATTGAGGTTGACGTTGAAACGCACTCGATAGGCCAGCGCAACGGCGTACGAAGCTTGCGCCTCGAACGAAGGCTCCAGCACCTGAAAAAGCCCGGCCGAGCGTTCCATCGCCTCGTCGAACCGGTCAGCGAGCCCCGCCTCGTCGACCAACTCAGGACGAGTGAACCCATGTTTGGTCGTCAGCTGCTGCCACTCGATGGTCATGAGACGATGGCGCTGCAGGTCACGGAATGCCCCGTAGTCGGCCAGGACATCGAATCGGTAAAAGGGTCGTTCCAGAGCCCGACCAGGCCTATGGCGACGATTCTGGCGATCACCGGTGTAGGTCCGGATGACCCGCAAACGATCATCCACCGACATGTCTCGAACCTGAGCCTCGATCGCTCGTTCGGAAAGGTGGGAGTGCGGGTAGAGCATCGACGCCACGACCTTGACCTCGGCATCGGGATCGAAGTCGACCAGGTCGACCACAGCAGCGCGATCCGGAGACGCCGACTGGTCGAGTAGGCCGTCGGCCACGTCGGCCATTGCGTGATGATTGTCGGCGAGGTAGGCCGACCACACACCGCCTCGCTCCGGAAGATCGACCCGCCGCACGAAGGAGGGGATCACCTTGCGAAGCTCGGCCAGGATCAGATCGGCGTAGCTTCTCGCCTCGGGCAGGGGGTGAGACCGCATCCTCAACAGGAGTTGCTCGTAGGACTGCCCACTGCCGTACATGCCGACGTTGGACTGGGCCGCCGCCGGCAAGATGCCTCGTACCGAATCGAGGGCCTTTGCCTTCACAGCCATGCGGTAGACGAAATCGCTGTCACCCGAACTCTTGGGGGTGGTCCGTTTGATGTGTTCCTGAACCAGCGGCGCCATCTCGGCGTAGGCGTCGAACAGTCGATCCATGTCGCCGATGTATCGGGTGCCCAATTCCGACGACAGGATCTCCGGATCGCGAAAGTAGCGATACCGGCCGTCGACCCTGCTGTCGTAGGCGATGTAGCGCGTGGACTGTTCCAGGTACGAGGCCAACCGGCCCCACTCCAACACCTTGGTCAGAAGGTTGGACGCCTGTTCACAGGCAAGGTGTACACCACCGAGCTGGGCAACGGAATCATCGCCGTACTCGAGGAAAACTCGCTCATAGAGCTCCTCGGCTCGATCGAGCCCGATCGTTGCATCGATGGACGTATCACCCTCGATGTCGAGTTCGCCGACGAATTCGTCGAGAAACAGCCGACGAAGACTCTTCGATGATCTCGAATAGCGAGCGAACAGTGCGCCCTTGACCACCTCGGGCAGGTTGACGAGTGCAAAGACCGGCTGATCGAGGTTGGTGAAGTAACGGCGGAGCACATCCGCCTCGTCTTCGGAGAAGTCCTCGACCACATACACGCCCACGGCGACAGAGGGTATTGGGCCAAACGCCCTGAATGGCGGACCATCGCGTAGTCGACCCCGCCCGACGCCATGATCATCGACCCCGCCGGCCGCCGGACGTCAGTGCACGACGGTGAAGGAATCGGGTTCGACGCGCACGGCGATGGATCGACCCCGACCCCGCCGAACACCATCGACGAACACATCGATCGAGCTCGAGAACGTGTGATCCCAGGCCGCAACCCGCCTGGATTGGAGACCGGGATGCGGCAGGTGGGTACCATGACGAGCCCGCTGACGGGCCTGGGGCCGTTGCCGGATCGGGAGCGAGCCGTAGGTGACGTCGAGAAGGCCGTCGTTGGGATGAGCACGGGGGCCCAGGTACAGCTCACCGAGCCACGCCGCATTCATCACGACGGCTCCCTCACCCCGCCACCAACGACGCCGGGCGACGACGTGGGCCACGAACGCCATCTCGACGCCACCATCGATGCTGAGCCAACCGCAGTCCATGGGGAACCACGTGGTACCGGACGACGCCGATCGAGGGCCGCCCAAGGTCCGCACCAGGTCGCCGCTGCCCAGCCTGATCACCGGGCCACGACTTCGTTCGATCAACTGCGCTGCGGCAGCATCGCTTTCAGCGCACGCCAGCCCGTCAGGAGGGTCTGCCTCGGTCCCCCACGGCTCGCCCTTGGCGATCACCACCGCTCAGCCGAGTCCGGGCGAAGGAGCAGGGGGTTCGATCTCTGGCTCGTCGATCTCCGCCCCTTCGATCTCTGTCTCGTCGATCTCCGCCCCTTCGATCTCTGTCTCGTCGATCTCCGCCCCTTCGATCTCTGTCTCGTCGATCTCGATGACCGACGAGGCGGCAACCAGATCCCGGAACACCGCCTCGGCCGCGGCGGCTGCCGTCTTCTGCGTCGCCGGCGACGGCGCCAGCACTGCGAACTGACGCAGTAGATCGATCAGCAGCTTGGCCGTCCGCACGAAATCGCCCGCCGTCACCTGTTCGTCGATCAGCACGTCATCCAGATCGCCGCCTGACGCCCAACCATGGGCAATTGCCATGAAGCCCGCGTCGGGGCGACGGGTCTCGGGCAGCTCGCTACGGCGTTCGTGCTTGACCAAGTCGGTGTGGAGGCGGCTGAGAGCAAGGAATCGTCGACGGAGCTCCCGAGTCGGAAACCACGGTTCGGCATCCTGTGTGGATCGCCGGTCCTCGAAGGCCAGAGCCGAGGCCAACGCCGTGAGTTCGGAGGTGTTCAGTCCGTCGAACAAGCCGTCCTCCAACGCCTCGACGATGAAGAGATCCGACTCGTGGTAGAGCCGAGCCAGCCGCTGGCCAGATGCAGTCAGCGCCCACCCCTCCAGATGGCCCCGATCCTCGAGCAACTCGATCACTCGATCGAACTGTCGCGCCAAGGACTCGGCATTGGACCGAACGGCCTCGACCGCATCGGAGATCTCCGTCTCGAGCTTCTCGAGGCGCTTCAGTCCTTTGCGGGCGCCGGCGGGCACATCGTTGGAGGTCGAGATGTGGCCGGTTGGGCCGAGCTTCTGACGACGTTTGACACTCAGCAGCTGAGCGTTGTTCATGGCCTCCACCGTCTCGTGGATGAACGTCATGCTGTGAGG
Organism: uncultured Acidimicrobiia bacterium; assembly: GCA_937890445.1. Taxonomy (GTDB): domain Bacteria; phylum Actinomycetota; class Acidimicrobiia; order Acidimicrobiales; family SZUA-35; genus JAHECQ01. The sequence continues at coordinate 4,818 of CALACD010000359.1, forward strand.
AAGGTACGGCTCGGACAGTTCGACCTGACCGAGCACGATCGGTTCGGAGTCGAGCATGTCGGAGGTCAGATCGAAGGCCGTGGACTCGGCGTCGGCGACCCGCAGCTTGATGCGATTCCCCTTGCGATAGGCCACGGCCAGGACGACGACCGGAGACGGCAGGCCTGGTCCCGCAATCTGGATGATCTCGCCTCGCAGCGTCTGGCTGAGGGCGAAGGAGATGTCCTGGGACTCGATGTCGACCGACGTCAGCGTCATCAGCGCAGCCCGCAATTCACCAATGGGACCGAACTCCTTCTCGATCCGACGTTCGATCTGGGTTCGACGCTCGAGCAGTCGTTCCAGCCGATGCTCGGTTCGGACCACATCGGCATCGGTCCGGAACTGGGCGAACGACAGATTCAGCAGCTGCCGAGCCCGGTCCGGCTCGTATCGGCGCACCAGATTGGCGGCCATGTTGTAGGTGGGCCGAAAGGCAGAGGTGAGCACGAACTCTCGGCTGGCCGCCAGATGGGCCACCTGTTCGAATCGAACCCACGGTGACCACAGCACGACGGCTTCCCCATGGGTGTCGATTCCCCGGCGTCCGGCTCGGCCCGTCAACTGCGTGTACTGGGCCGGGGTCAAGAACTGGTGCCCGTCGCCCGTCCACTTGGTGAGCTTGTCGATCACGACCGTCCGGGCCGGCATGTTGATACCCAGGGCCAGGGTCTCGGTCGCGAAGACGACCTTGGTGAGACCTCGTTCGAAGCAGGTCTCGACCAGCTCCTTCATGAGCGGAACCATGCCGGCGTGGTGCGGAGCGACTCCGGACTCGAGATCGCGCAGGAAACGATCGAACTGCAGCACCTCGAGATCGTCCCGGCTCAGGACGGAGGATCGCTCATCGGCCAGCGCCCGTATCTCCCGCCGCTCGACCTCGCTGGTCAGCACGATGCCCGAGTCCGCCACCGCCCGGGCTGCGTCGCTGCAGGCGGCCCGACTGAAGATGAAGAAGATCGCAGGCAAGAGCTCGCGTTCGCGCAAGGTCTGGACGACGTCGACTCGATCCGGGGTTCGGTAGTTCTGCTGGATCCGACCCCGTCCCTTGTGCCCACGACCCCGAGCTTGCTGTCGGTGGCGCGGGTCGGGGTCGTAACGGAAACCACGTTGATTGGCCTTCCCCCCTACCAGCGTCCGAATGAAATGGACGGTGGCGTTCTTCTTCTCCGCCACCATGAACCGGTTCTCGAGCTGCACCGGCCGTTGCGTCTCGACCACGAGCGTCGTGTTGCCCCGCACCGTTTCCATCCACGCCGCCAACTCATCGGCGTTCGAGACCGTCGCCGACAGCGCAACGAGCTGAATGTGTCGAGGCAGGTGGATGATGACCTCTTCCCACACCGGACCTCGATAGCTGTCCTGCAGATAGTGCACCTCGTCGAGGATGACGGCCCGAAGTCGATCCAGTTCCTTGCCGGCGTAGAGCATGTTTCGCAGCACTTCGGTGGTCATCACCACCACGGCAGCATCGCCGTTGATCACGTTGTCGCCGGTCAGCAGACCAACACGAGCCGAGCCGTAGGTTCGCACGAGGTCGTGATACTTCTGATTCGACAACGCCTTGATCGGAGTCGTGTAGAACACCCGAGTGCCCTGGGCCAGCGCTCGATCCACCGCATACGAGGCGATCAGCGTCTTTCCGGCTCCGGTGGGTGCTGCGACGATGACGTGGGCCCCGTCGTCGAAAGCGTCGAATGCGTCGAGTTGGAACCGATCGGGTTCGAAATCGAGTCGTTCGACAAAGGCCTCATCGACCACTAGACGACGGCCAACCGCTTCTTGCTCAACCGACCGCCCACGATCAACGAGATCTCGAAGAACAGGTACATGGGCACGCCCACCACGGCCAGTGTGAATGGGTCTCCGGTCGGCGTGATGACGGCGCCGAGGATCACCACCGCCACCAACGCGATGCGCCGGTTCTTTCGTAGCGTTTCGGTGCGAAGGATGCCGGTCATCTGCAGGAACACCAGGATCAGCGGCAATTCGAACGCGATCCCGAAGGCCAGCACCATCTTGATGAAGAAGCTGAGGTATTCGTTCGGTGTGAAGAACTGTTCGAAGCGGTCGGATCCGATGCTGCCGAGCACGTCGAGGGCGCGGGGCATGAAAAAGTACGCCGTGGTCATGCCTGCGAACAGCAGGAGCACCGACACGAACAGAAAGGGCAGCAACGCTCGCTTCTCGTTGGGGTAGAGACCGGGCAGGACGAACCGACCGATCTGGTACAGGATGATCGGAAGCGCCAGGATCAGGCCGCCATAACCGGCCAGGGTCAGCGCGACATTGAACTCTCCGAGAGGGTCGGTGACCAGGAACGAACAATCGGCCGCCTCGGCGACCCGAATGTCGCAGTAGGGCTCGGACAGGAAATTGAAGATCCGAGTCTGGAACGAGAACACCGCAATGGCGCAGACGATCACGGCCAGCACCGAGCGGATGAGACGACTCCGGAGCTCGTTGAGATGTTCGAGCAGCGACATCTCCCCAACCGGGTTGGGTGGAACCTTCCGCTTGCGACGTAGGCGCAGCTTCACTCCTCGGCTCCCTTGTCGACCGCCGTGTCGGCTCCCTTGTCGACCGCCCTGTCGGCTCCCTTGTCGACC
>CALACD010000360.1 GCA_937890445.1 uncultured Acidimicrobiia bacterium
CCGTAGTCATCGAACTTCGGGAGCTGTTCGAGATCAAGGATGTCCTCGACGGCTGCGTGGGCGAAACCGAATCGCTCACAGAGCCCGTCGATGTCCGCCGCCTCGAACCCCTCCAGGTCCAGCCACAACAACGTGGTTGTCTCCACCAACTCGTCGAGGTCATCGACGGGGGCCGACACGAGTGACGATTCGAGTCCGGTTCGCGCCAGCAGTCGTTGTTGCACGGGCCCAGTGTGCCCCACTCAGCCCAGGACATCGGCGACACCCGGGATGGGTAGACCCAGGCTGCGGGCACGATCGAAGCGCATGGCGAGGTCGAGAGGCTGACCAGCGACGTCGAGAGCCGTTCCCTCGGTGATGCGCGACGTGTCGACCCCCCAGTGAGCCAGGAGGCGCCGTCCGAACTCGGCCCGACTCAGCGCCTGCTCACCGGCCACGTTGATGGTGCCTCGCTCCCCCACCGCGTCGAGGGCCAGGATCAACAAGGCCTCGGACAGGGCGTCGGCATACACCGGCTGGCGGATGGCATCGGCCCACAGGCTCAACGATTCGCCGGCCCGAAGACGATCGGCGAACCCCGCGGTGCCACGATCCATGCGTTCGAGGCTGTAGATCAGCGAGGTACGAACCACGACAGCCTCGGGCACCGCAGCCAGAATCGAGGCCTCGCCGTCGGCCTTGCTCCGCCCGTAGTCGTTGACAGGGTCGGGTTCCGCATCGTCACCGTACGGGGCCGCCTGACCACTGTGCACGATGTCGGATGACACATGCACCAGGCGACTCCCGGTCCGTGATGCCGCCCTGGCCACATGGGCCGCGCCCATCACGTTGGTGGCGAAGGAATGCCCCGACCCGGGGTTGGTGGCTGCCGCGTTGATGATGGCTCGAGGCCGGAGCCCGATGATGACATCGACCGTGGACTCCTCGAGCAGGTCAGCGCCGACCCATCTCGCGTTGGCCCGGGTTGCGGCATCCGGTTCGGAACGAGACAGGACCACGACCTCACCTCGTTGGCATGCCAGCGGGATCAACCGGTGCGCCAGGTAGCCCGACGCGCCGGTGACCAGGAGATCGGTCACCGATCAGTCGGCGCCTTCATGGGCGCCGAGCACCACCGGCACGATCATGGGTCGCAGCCTGGTGCGATGGCTGACGAAGCGACCGAGCGTGCGACGAACCACTTTCTCGATCTGCTGTCGAGTTCGTTGGCCATCACCGAGCGCTGATTCCACGGCGTCTCGAACCGATTCCGAAGCTGCCTTTCGCAACTCGTCGCCCTCGGCGCCATCGACCCATCCTCGACTCACGATCTCGGGCGGGCGGGCCAGGACGCCATGGGGACCCTCGATATCGAGGGTGATGATGGCCGACACGAATCCGTCGGTGCCCAGCGCTCGCCTCTCGACGAGCACCGAAGCATCAAGATCGCCGACGCTGCCATCGACGTAGATGTAGTCGGCCGGGATCGTGTCCCCTCGCTCCAGGCCCTTGTCGGTCAGGACGACCGAGTCCCCGTCCTGGCAGATGATGATCCGGTCGGCCTTCGTCCCCATCTGCGTGGCGAGGTGTGCGTGGGCCGTCATGTGACGGAACTCGCCGTGAACCGGCACGAACCATTCGGGCTGCACGATGGAGTGCATGACCCGAAGCTCCTCTGACTTGGCGTGACCCGTGGCATGGACGTTGTACGTGCCGGAATGGATGACCTCGGCCCCCTTGCGGATCAGGCCGTCGATGACACGCGACACACTCGATTCGTTGCCAGGGATCGGATGCGACGAGAGGATGACCGCGTCATCCTCTCGAATCGTCAGCCACTTGTTGTCGCCGGTGGCCATACGGGCCAAGGCTGACATCGGCTCCCCCTGAGATCCGGTGGAGATGATGCAGAGGTTCTCGGGAGCGATGTCGTCGACGTTGTCGATGTTGCGCAAGTGGGCGTCCGGAATGTTCAACAACCCCATCTGCCGGGCCAGGTTGACGTTCTTGTTCATCGACAGGCCGAGCGTGGCGACGGTTCGGCCATGAGCCACCGCAGCGTCAGCGATCTGTTGGACACGATGGATGTGGCTGGCGAAGCATGCGACGACGATTCGCCGACCGACCCGGGCCGAGAACAGATCGTGGATCGATTGTCCGATCGATGTCTCCGAGGCCGAGAAACCAGCCTCCTCGGCGTTCGTCGAATCGCACAGGAACAGCCGAACACCATCGTCCTTGGCCATGTGGCCGATGCTGGCCAGGTCCGTGAGACGGCCGTCGACCGGAGTCATGTCGAGCTTGAAGTCGCCGCTGTGCAGGATCACACCCTGGGGGGTGTGGAACGCAGTGGCGAAGCCATGGGGAACCGAATGGGTGACGGGGAAGAACTCCATGTCGAACGGCCCGACTTGAATTCGGTCGTTGTCGTTGACCTCGATGAACTCGGCCTGTTTGATCACGCCTCGCTCTTCGATCCGATTGCGGGCCAACCCGATGGTCAACGGCGAGCCGATGATCTTCAGTGGCATCTCGGACAGCAGGTGCCCGAGGGCGCCGATGTGGTCCTCATGACCATGGGTGGCGACGACACCCTCGACTCGATGGGCGTTCTCCCGCAACCAGGAGAAGTCCGGCAGGACGAGATCGACGCCGGCCATGTCGTCGTCGGGGAACATGAGGCCACAATCAATGAGCATGATGCGATCGTCGACCTCGATGGCCGCGCAGTTACGGCCGATCTCTCCCAGGCCACCGAGAAAGACGATACGTACCGGAGCCGCCACGTCAGATCGCCCGGTCGAGATCAGACAACACGGTGCGAGCTCGATCGGCGAGATCGGCCGGAGCAGGGCCCATCGGCAGACGACACTGGCCGACGGAGAGTCCGAGCAGATTCATGAGTTCCTTGGTGGGGACGGGGTTGGGTGCGTCGTCCGACGCTTCATAGTTCCACGATGGGATCAACTTGGCGTTGATGCGCATCGCATCGACGACCTGCCCCTTGCGGAACGCTGCGATCATTTCCTGGGTCTCGACACCGACCCAGTGCGTGGCCACGCCGATCACACCGACAGCCCCGACCGCCAACAATGGCAGGGTGAAGCTGTCGTCCCCCGAGTAGACCTCGATGTGATCCGGTGCCGACGCCAACAGCTCGGCGGTCAGGGCCGGGCTGCCGGCGGCATCCTTGATGGCGACGACATTGTCGAGTTCGAAGAGCTCATGGAACAGAGGATGGGAGATCTTGCGACCGGTGCGGACCGGGATGTCGTAGATCACGACCGGCAGATCGGTGGCCTGGGCACAGGCCCGGAAGTGCTCTGCCAGGCCGGCTTGGGACGGACGGTTGTAGTAGGGCGTGACCTGCAGGATGCCGTCGACACCGGCCTCGGTGGCCCGTTCGGTCAACTCCACAGCAGCCCGCGTGTCGTTGCTGCCGGCACCGGCGACCACCGAGTGATCGGGGATGGCCTCGCGCACGGCGACGATCAGTTCGATCTGTTCGTCATGGGTGAGCGTGGCCGACTCGCCCGTTGTCCCTGCGACCACGACACCGTCGTTGCCGTTGGCAACGAGCCATCGGGCCAGGGTTTGCGACGCGTCGAGATCGAGACTTCCGTCGGCCGCGAACGGCGTCACCATGGCGGTCAAGACAGGACCGAAGCGTGCCATCAGTGGGATCCTTCCGTTGCCCGGTCGATGCCGAGCGTTGCCAATAGGTCTTCGTGCAACTCGAACCACACCGTGTGGTACGACTCCATAATCGGCTTCGTGAACCACTCGGTTTCGCCGGCCTGCACCTTGGCCAGCGCCGAACGAAAGCGCTCGGGGTACCAGGCGAAACGGTCGAGTGCTGCGACCAGTTCGGCCACGATGGGCTGCACCTCCCCATCGATCCGAGCCAACTCGGCAATGACGCCAGCGTCGTACTCGGCATCACTGTGGTCGTTGAGTTCATTGGCTTCGACGTTCTTCACCTGCCATGCCGTGCACACGGCGAGCATCTCGCCGTTGAGAGCCAGGAATCGCTGATAACACCCTGCGACCACCGTTCGGGCTCCGGCGGCATCGAGTTCATCGGACAACAACCGCTCGTTCTCGATCCGACCGGCGGCCGTGAGCGTCCAACCCGACATCCGCCCCTCGCGCAAGACGGCGAAGTCGGACTCCGCTGCCGTCACGAGAGCCGCATGCACGTCGTCGGCCGAAACCTCCGCACCAGTGCAGCTGAGCAGCTGTGCGATCACCGAAGCCTCGGCGAACCCCTTGAGCCGCAGCCCGAGAAGGGCGAGGAGTGGGAAATCGGAGGAAGGGGCCATGGGCCAGCAGGCTATCAGCCCGCCCGAGCGACCTCGGAAGTGATTTCGTCGGGGTCCGGACGGTCATCGAGGTCGATGTCGAATCGCTTGGCATGATCGCCGGCCTTCTTCCGGAGCATCAGGCCGTAGACCACAACGCTGAGCGTGGCAGAAATGAACCATTGCATCGCGTAGGAGAAATGATTCCGCTCGTCGATCGCTGGCAAGGGAATCGGTTCGGGCGGGCCGACGAAGGCCGGATCATCGAGCTGCAGCCATGCCGGGGCGACGTCGAGGCCGAACCGTTGCTCGATCAGATCCACGTCCAGACGCGGCACCCTCGCGCCCTCTCCGGTGTCGACAGCTCCGAAGAAGCCGTCCTTGACTCGCGTGGACCGCAGCCAACCGGTGATCGGGCCCGGCGGCTCGGGATCCAGGGCCACGGCATCGCGAGTGGCAAAACCGCGATTGACCAGGACCTGCTGGCCCTCGACGGTCTCGAACAGCCCGATCACCCAGTCTCCACCCAAACCATTGAGACTGCGATTGGCGACGCGAATGACCTCTCCGTCGAGCCATTCTCCACGGTCGGCGATTCGCACATAGTCGAGCTGATCCTCGCTGGCGGCGAACCGGAGCGCTTCGCCGACGGTCAACGGCTCGGCCGTGGACCGATCCAGAATGATGGCGTTCTCGGTTCGTCGCTGTTCGAGCCGATCGAGCTGCCAGAATCCCGCCCAGAGGAATCCGGCGATCAGGCTCGCCGCGAACAGATGGGACAGCACCCAGCGAGGTCGCAGGAGGAAAGACCAATCTCTGACCACGATGAGACCGTATCGCCCGTCGAAGGCTGCCAGACTCTGTGCATGCCACTCGAGCGAGGGAAGCCTCCCGCAACCTGGATCGTGCGAGTCTGCCTCGCCGTCTCGATCCTGTCGATGTCGGCTGGATGGATCGGCGATCTGCTGCTGGCGCAGTTCGTGGACAAGCACCCGTTGCTGTTGATCGCGCTCAACCCTCGCAATCGAAATCTGGTCCTCGCCACCAACGAGTTGGAAGCCCTGAGCTACTACGCGGTCGGCTTCGCTCGACTGGTCGCCTCCGACCCCGTCAACTATCTCCTGGGCTTCTGGTTCGGTGACCGTGCGATCGCATGGACCGAGCGCCGCTCACGCACCTACGGGCCCCTGATCCGTGATGGGGAGGGTTGGTTCCGGAAACTCTCCTACCCGTTGATCTTCGCGGCCCCGAACAACATCATCTGTGCGCTCTCGGGAGCCACGGGGGTCTCGGTCCGGGCGTTCGTTCTGCTCAACGTGTCGGGAACAGTGACACGACTGGTCGCCATTCGGGCCCTCGGAGCCACCCTGGAGTCACCCATCAGCGGAGTCGTCGACTTCATCGCGCAGTACCGCACCCCCATTCTCATCCTCTCGGCAGTCGGTGTTGCCTGGACCGTCTTCGGGGAGTTCCGGGGCGACAACTCCGAGCTTCAGACCCTCCGCTCACTCGATGACGAACCATCCGACACCGAACCCGAAGATCAACCTCCCGACGACCCGAGCGCCTGACAGACATCGGCCACGACATCGGCCGTCGCCTCCAGCCCGCACGAGAGGCGAATGGTGCCGGGTCCGATGCCATCGAGAGCGAGATCATCCGGGTCCAGACCGACGTGGGTGGTGGAGGCCGGATGGCAGACCAGCGTCTCGGGTCCTCCCACTGACGGCGCATGCACGACCAATCCAAGCGCCTCCACGAACTTGGTCCCCGCGTCGAAGCCGCCCGCCAGGTCGAACGTGACCAGGCCGCCCATCATGGCCAACTGGCGCACGGCCAGATCGTGCTGGGGATGGGTAGCGAGACCGGGATAGCAGACCTCCGAGATGGCCCCATGGAGCACGAGCGTCCTGGCCAACTCGGCGGCAGTGGCCGACTGCTGTTGGAGTCGTACGGCCAGAGTCCGCAGGCCTCGCAGTCCGCTCAAGGCATCGGCAGGAGAAGCACAGGCTCCCTGGAGCGCAGCAAATCCCGAGATCCAATCGATCAGGTCCGCCGGGCCGGCGACGACGCCCAGGATGGCATCGTTGTGACCCCCGATGGCCTTGGATGCCGAGTGGATCACGAGGTCGACGCCGTGGGCGATGGGCTGTTGGCCCAACGGCGTGGCAAACGTCGAGTCCAAGACGGTGAACGGGCCTTGAATGGCACCCAATTCATCCAGATCTATCAGGTCCAGTCGTGGGTTGGAAGGAGACTCGGCGATCACCAGCGTCGTGCGGCCCGGCTCGACGGCACCGGCCATCGCTCCTGGCAGGGTGCCATCCACGAAGGTGACGTCGATCCCGAACCGTGGGCACACGTTCTCCAGCAATTGTCGGGTACCGCCATAGAGCTGACGGGCCGCCACGATGTGCGAACCCTTCGAACAGAGTGCCAACACCGTGCCGCTGATGGCACCCATTCCCGATGCGAAGGCCCTGGCCGCTTCGGCACCCTCCAGGTTGGCGATGGCATCCTCGAAATCGGCGACGGTCGGGTTGCCGTACCGGCTGTAGAAGTGCGTCGGACGGGGCTGGGTCGCCATTCGCCGGGCCTCCAGCACGCTGGCCGGTCGAAACGTGGTCGAGTTCACGAGCGTTGGAGCCAGCGCCGCGCCATTGTGGTCACGTCCCCCCGTGATCAAGCGAGTGGCAGCGGCCAGGGGCGTGCCCGGCCCCGACGAAGAGTCGGCAGTGTCGGATGTTGATGACATGGTTTCTCCAGGGTGATACGTGTACTTGTGGCCTGGACACTTCGAGAGACCCATTGTTGCCGGAACACCCGACCACATCGCGGCTGAAACCAGTCCGCAGGGCACCTTGGGTGTCTGTCCCAGGTTGCCGGACCCCTGAGGGTCGCTCTGAATGCTGCAGCTACTCTAAGGTTCGAACCGACGAAAACAACACCGCTGGCGTGGCGAACCGAGCCAGTCGGGCTCCTTCAGCGAGACAGCGGATCTCTCCATCGACGGGGAGCAGCACCGCTGGCGATGCGATCCAGCGTCTCCTCCACGTCATCGGCGGCCCTTCGCACGGTTGCTCTGTGAGACCGTCGACTGGTAACGGCACCCGCTCCCGCCACGAGAGGCAGTGCGGCCAGCGTCACCGGGCCCGCGATCAGGGCCACGAATCCCACGAAGGCGGCTCCACCGGCCGTGACGACAGCACCGGTCGCCATTGCCTCGTTCCGCTTGTTCCCCACGTCCACAACGAGACAAACGGCGGCGGGCTGGTCGTCGCCCGCAACCGAGGCGACCTGAACCTCTCGAAATCTCCCGAGCCCACCCCGACCCCGGGCTCGCCGGACTCCGCCTGCCAACTTTCCCACCACGTCGGTGCGCTTCCTCGCCACCACGACACCGTCGTCTCGCACCCGAGTACGCAGGCCGTGCTCGGTGGCCAGCCAATCGATCGAGGATTCCCGTGCTGTTGCCTCGTCGCTGGCAGTGAGCCGACTGGCCCACACCACACGAGGACCGATGAGCCGGTCGGCCACTCCCCTTCGGGTTGGGGCACCGGCCTGGTGCTCGGCCAGCGCGGTGACCACGGCCTGCGGTGACACGCCGACCTCGCGGGCGATCTCCACCAAGTCGTTCGAGGTCAGTCCGACCTCATCCGGCTCGGGAATGCGTTCACGGATCTCCGAGGCGCGGCGAAGCACCATCTCGATGCTCGCTCGGTCGAGGCACGGACCGGTCACAGATCCAGCACCCCATCCAATCCGATCGTCAAACCCGGGACCGAACCGATCCGCTGCGCGGCCAGGACCACTCCGGGCATGAACGAGGAGCGATCATAGGAGTCGTGCCGAAGGAGCAAGGTCTGCCCCGTCGTCCCCAGCAGCACCTCCTGATGCGCCACCATGCCTCGCATCCGGACCGAGTGGACTCGGATGTCGGCCGGGCCGACAGATCCGCGCGCGCCGGGAATGGTCTCGGTCGTCACGGGATCGGGCGCCCACTCACCTGACGCCGCCGCCATTCGTTCGGCTGTTGCGATCGCCGTGCCGCTCGGGGCGTCGACCTTGCCATCGTGGTGCAGCTCGATGATCTCAGCGGTGTCGAAGAACGGGGCCGCCATCTCCGCGAATCGCATCATGAGTACCGCCCCAATGGCGAAGTTGGGGGCGATCAGACAGTTGGAAGCCGAGAACATGGTGGCAATCTCGGCATGATCCTTCTCGGTGAAGCCGGACGTGCCGACCACGGCGTGGATCCCGGCGTCGGCGCACAGAGCGAGGTTGGCCCGAGCGGCATCGATATGGGTGAAGTCGATGGCAACTTCGACACCGGCTTCGACGAACGACGCACCAGAGGCCGAGATCACCAGCGCGGTGTCGGCCACCCCGGCGATCTCGTGCAACGACGCTCCGGCCAGGGCGGGGTCGACGGCGGCCACCAGATCGAGTTCGGCGGCTTCGGCGACTGCGTTGCACACTGCGATTCCCATGCGCCCACCGGCACCGAACACACCAATCCGAATTCCCATGGCCAGTGAGCCTACGCTGAGGCGAGGAGCGCTACGTGTCGTACACCCTCGGACTCGATATCGGAACCACCGGAACCACTGCGGCCGTCAACGACGGCACCGCAGTTCGCGTCTTCACCCACCCCTCGGGTGCAACCGTCGTTCCTTCGGTGGTAGCTCTCACCGAGAGCGGCGATCTCCTCGTCGGCGAGGATGCGGAGCGACGCGCGGTGCTCGAGCCGACGGCGATCGCCCGCCAGTTCAAGCGACGCTTCGGTGACACCACGCCGCTGTTGTTGCGAGGAACGCCCATCGGCGCCAACGATTTACTGGTTCAGCTGGCCACCGCCGTAGTTGCCAACGTGACCGACCTCGAAGGACATCCCCCGGACGGGCTGGTCGTCTGCCATCCTGCGAACTGGGGGTCGTTCAAGGTGAGCCTGCTGTCCGACACCCTGACCAACTCGGCGCTACCCCCCCACCTCCTGATCACCGAGCCTCAGGCCGCCGCACTGCACTACGCCAGCCTGGAGCGGGTCCAACCGGGAACTCGGATCGCCGTGTACGACCTCGGCGGCGGCACGTTCGACGTGGCGTTGCTGTCGAAGGTCGATTCGTCGGACACGCCAGACAGCTCCTCCTCGACACTCGGTGGTTGGGAGCTCGTCGGTCGGCCCGGTGGGATCGAACGGCTGGGTGGTATCGACCTCGATGCTGCCCTTTTCCATCACATCGTCGAGGCGGCCGAGATCGATCTCGACATCCTCGACGATGACGATCCTCGTATGCGCGCTGCGGTGCGTCGACTCCGGGTTGCCACCGAAGAAGCCAAGATCTCCCTGTCCATCGAGACCGCGACCACCGTGCTCATCGACTTGCCAGGTCGCGATGCTTCAGAGGTCTCTGCAGTCCGAGTCACACGGGCCGAGTTCGAGCAACTGATCGGCCCTGCACTGGATCGAACGCTCGAATCCTTCGACACAACCCTGGCCGACGCCGGCTTGACGAATGACGATCTCGATCTTGTGTTGGTGGTCGGAGGCTCCAGCCGTATCCCTTTGATCGCGCAACGAATCACCAGCCATACCGGCCTGCCAGTGGCCACCGACACCCATCCCAAGCACGTCACTGCGCTGGGGGCAGCCCGGGTCATCGGCCCGACGCCTCCGAATGACCCTGGCCCCATCGACGGAGAGGAGCAGACCGTCGGGCCGCTCCCGGGAGGCCAGATCGGCAGTCTGTTCCCCGAGATCCCACACATCTCGGAGGGACCCGAGCCCGACTTCATGTCTCGCCGGCGGGTGGTGCCGACCACGGCCGACTGGTCCGATGCGGTCGGTTCGAGTGCGACACCCCCACCAACGGTCGAACCATCGCCGGTCCCGTCGACCACAGCGCAAGCACCGCCCGATGTCGTGCTCGAATCGACGAGTCGCCACCCCGGTCGTCGAGCGCTGCTCGGCGCCGTTCTTCTTCTTGCTGGGGCCGGCATCGGCGCCGTTGCTCTCCTCCAGCCCTTCGGCGAGGATCCGATGTCGGACGCCACGACGAACGGGGACGAGACATCGGCACCGTCGCTGCCGTCGACCACCACGGTGCTCCCCGATGGCTACACCACCTGCCCGGCCGACGGGTTTCCGGCCAACGGAACGAGCTACCGGGTCGTCCAGATATCGGCTGACGACCGCGACGGCGGCCTCAATGGTCGGCAAGCCCCCGCTCTCGATGCCGAGGTCGCGACCGTCTTCCCTTCGATGTCACCGCTGCAGACCACAGGAGCCTGTGCCGTCGACCCCAGCGGGCGGCCGTGGTGGCAGGTTCGAGGCCCCGATGCCCTGGTATGGGTCTCGGCTCGCTTCGTCGAGGCCCAGCCCTGACGCGATCGACGATCGATGTCGCAAACGCGGAGAACCCCCCAGCTGACGGCTGAGGGGTTCTCGCGGTCGCTCGTTCGAATCGAACGAGGTGATGATCGACGACGTCAGTCGCGACGCCCGCGACCACCACCACCGCTGCGGCCTCGGCCACCGCCACGACGGCGACTGCTGTTGCCCCCATCGTCGCTGGGGACCGGGGCACCCTCGGGGCCGAGATCACCGAAGTCGGAGGCGAAGTCCTCCTCGAAGCTCATCTTGACGCCTCCAGCCGGGGCGTCATCCTCGGCCTTTTCGCGAGGTGGTCGGCTGGAACGGCGACCCGAATCGGAACCTCCGCCATTGTCGGCCGCGGCCGAACCCCCGCCTGCCGAGGGCGCCGACGCATCACCGGCCATGGCCAGTGAGACCTTGCCGTTGGGATCGATGTCCTCGACGACTACTTCGACTTCCTGCCCGAGTTCGAGCACGTCCTCGACCTTGTCGATTCGCTTGCCTTGCCCGATCTTGGAGATGTGGAGCAGTCCGTCTCGTCCCGGGAGAATGTTGACGAATGCGCCGAACTTGGTGATGTTGACCACCCGGCCGGTGTAGGTCTGACCGACATCGGCCGTGGGGGGATCGAGGATCAGACGAATCTGCCGTTCGGCTTCATCGACGACATCCTTGTCGGTGGCAGAGATCGACACGATGCCGACCATCCCGTCGTCGTCGACACTGATGTCGGCGCCAGTCTCGCCCTGGATGGCGTTGATGACCTTGCCCTTGGGTCCGATGACCTCGCCGATCTTGTCGACCGGGATCTCGAAACTGATGATCTTCGGTGCGCCCTCGCGCACATCGGATCGAGGCTCTGCGATGGCCGCCTTCATGACCTCGAGGATTTGCATACGAGCATCCTTGGCCTGGTCCAGGGCTGCGGCCAGAACATCGGCCGGGATGCCGTCGATCTTGGTGTCGAGCTGGAGTGCAGTCACGAACTCCGAGGTGCCGGCCACCTTGAAGTCCATGTCGCCGAAGGCGTCCTCGGCTCCCAGGATGTCGGTCAGAGTCGTGTACTTGCCTTCGGCGAAGACGAGGCCCATTGCGATACCGGCCACCGGTGCTTTGATCGGCACACCGGCATCCATCAGCGACAAGGTCGATCCGCAGACCGAACCCATGGAGGTCGAACCGTTCGAGCTCAGAACATCAGAGACGAGACGCAGCGTGTACGGCCACTCCTCGAGGCTGGGAATGACAGGAACGAGTGCTCGTTCGGCGAGGAGACCATGACCGATCTCGCGACGCTTCGGACCCCGCATGAACCCGGTCTCGCCGGTCGAGAACGGTGGGAAGTTGTAATGGTGCATGTAGGACTTGCGGTCGATGTTGCTGATGCCGTCGATCATCTGATCCATGCGCTTCATGCCCAAGGTGCAGACGTTCAGCACCTGGGTCTCACCACGCTGGAACAAGCCCGAACCGTGCACACGGGGAATGACGCCGACCTCGGATGACAGCGGACGAATGTCGGTAGGACCGCGGCCGTCGATACGGGCGCCATCCTCGACGATGCGCCGACGAACGATGGTCTCGGAAAGCGAACGGTAGGCAGCCTTCAGTTCCTTCTCAGCGCCTTCGAACTGATCCGACAGGGCAGCGATGACCTCGTCCCGTAGCGCGTTCTCGGCGTCGGTGCGCTCCGTCTTGTCGGCAATGGTCATGATCTCGGTCAGCTTGGATGCCGCCGAGCCGGTGACCGCAGCCAGTTGCTCATCGGTGTAATCGACCACAGCCGGGAATTCCATCGTCGGCTTGCGGCCACCATTGGCTTCGACCAGCTCCAACTGCAGGGCGATGGCCTGCTTGATGTACTGCTTGGACTCTTCCAGGCCAGCCGCCAATGCCGCTTCGTCGACCTTGGGGGCGCCGTTCTCGTAGTTCTTCCACGACACCGCGGTGCCGCCCGCTTCGACCATCATGATTGCGACGTCGCCGTCATCGAGTTGACGACCGGCGACCACGATCTCGAACGACGATGCGTCGCCCTCGTCGTAGGTCGGGTGAGGAAGCCACTCGCCATCGACAGTGTAGGCCAAGCGCACGGCGCCGATCGGGCCGTTGAAGGGGACATTCGAAACCATCAGGGCCGCCGAGGCACCGTTGATGGCGAGGACGTCGTGCGGGTTCTTCATGTCGGCCGACAACACGGTGACCACGATGTGCGTCTCGTTGCGATACCCGTCGGGGAACGACGGGCGCAGCGGTCGGTCGATGAGCCGACAGGTCAAGGTTGCTTCATCCGAGGCCCGGCCTTCACGACGGAAGAACGATCCGGGGATCTTGCCTGCGGCGTAGGACCGCTCTTCGACGTCGACGGTCAGGGGGAAGAAGTCGATGCCGTCACGCACGTTCTTGGCTCCGGTGGCGGCGACCAGCACGCTGGTGTCACCGACTCGAGCCAGGACGGCACCACTCGCGAGTCCGGCCAGACGGCCGGTCTCCAGGTACATGTCAGGTCCATCACCCGAGGTGATGGTCCCGGAAACCGATACAGGTTCGGTCATGGGAGGGATCTCCTTTTTCTCTGCCCTTGCTTGGAAGCAAGTTCGCAGCACTTGTCTGCCATACGACGATCGTGTGGCGAGGGCAGACCAGATCCCAGATTGCCATCTCCCCTTCCAGGGTCTTCGAGCCGGCGAGTACCGGCCGAGAAGTCGTGACCCGGAACGGGAAATCGGAAACTGGCAGCTGATCCACCGTCGTGTGAACGTTTCACACGACGGACAGAGTCTAGCGCCCACGCCCCCAACAACGCGGAACCCTCAACGGTGTGCGCATCCGCCCGGCCGGCGCGCACATACGCACACGGTTCGGAGAGACGGTTCGGAGAGACCGGGTTACGGCAGGCACGGGCGACCGGCGACCCACACCTCGGTGATGTTGGACGAAGTGGTCAGACGAGTCAGCTTCTCGAACACACGGGCCGAATCGTCGACCTCGGGCCAAATGCCGAGCGGGCCGAGATCGACGGCGACCGCGTCGAACGATCGGCCCGGCTCGAGCAGTCCAACCGGAGCGTCCAGTACCCGGGCTCCCCCGACAGTGGCCATCCAGAACGCGGTCACCGTATCGATCCGAGAATCGGCCACGCCCCGGTTCTCGGCGTCGAGGCGGTTGTCGACTCCGTCCTCGAGCAATCGAGACACGTTGACCGCCATCGGCACCTGGCCCAGGAGCGCCGGCTCGGCTCCGCCTGCGATGTCGGTTCCGAGCCCGACTCGGACTCCGGCCGCCAGAGCCCGGCGAGTGGGGAAAACGGCATTGCCGAAATAGATGTTCGACAGCGGACAGTGCGCAATGCCGGCGTGACGACGGGCAATCAGTTCGAGATCGGCGTCGCCGACGAGGTCGGCGTGGGCCAGGACCGTGCCCGGACGAAGAAGCCCGAATCGATCGAGCGAGAGCGTGTCGGTGACCCCATGTCGTTCCAGCACATAGTGGTGCTCCCAGTCGTTCTCCGAGCAGTGTGTCTGCACGAGCGAACCGGTCTCCTCGGCCAACCGACCCAGTCCCTCCAACAGCGCATCGGAACAGGCGGGGATGAATCGAGGGGTGATGATCGGTTGCACCAGCGACGACTGCAACGACCGAATGGCATCGATCGAACGTCGACTGGCTTCGATCCCCTCCTCAGGCGACCGATCCCGATAGGTGACCGGCGTGCCCTCGGGGTGGTCCATGGCAACTCGACCGACGTACGCCCGCTGCCCGTACTGGACACATGCCTGCGCCAGTGCCACTGTGGCGGGCTCGTGCACCGTGCCGTAGTAAACGGCCGTTGTCGTGCCCCGGGCCAGCAGTCCCGGTACGAGGTCGTCCCACACCCGCTGGGCGAAGGCGAGATCGTCGTACCGTTGCTCGAGGGGGAACGTGTACTCGAAGAGCCATCGTTCGAGCCGCAGATCGAGACCGGTTCCTACCTGGGGCCACTGCGGGGCATGGATGTGAAGATCGACCAGGCCCGGGATGAGAGCGGCTCCGCTTCCCAGGTCCACAACGGTGACGGCATCGGCCTTGGCCTTCTCGGCCTCGGCTCCCGGCCCGTGGACCGCCTGGATCACGCCATCGACACCGACGACGACCGAAGCCGCCTCCCGATGTTCGAGCCGAGTCGGTTCCGGCGTCTGGAAGATCGACCCGGTGACAACAAGTGCGGGCCGTTCCATGACAGCTCGCCGTCAGAGCTCAGCGACGCAGTCCGAGCTCAGCGATGATGGCTCGGTACCGCTCGACGTCGATTGCTGCCAGGTAGTCCAGGAAACGACGTCGACGCCCGACCAACATCAGCAGGCCTCGCCGGCTGTGGTGATCCTTCTTGTGCATCTTCAAATGGTCGGTGAGGTGATTGATCCGGTCCGTGAGGAGCGCGATCTGTACCTCGGGCGACCCGGTGTCGTTCTCGCCACGGGCATGCTTGGCAATGGTGGCTTCCTTCGGAGGAAGGTTGGCAGCTGGCTTGCTCATGGTGAGACTCCGTTCATCGGTCGCCGTGATGGCGTCATTCGTGCACCGCAACGGGTATCGCTCGGTGATGGGACCTTGGGCCCAGCCGCCTCGGACTCGATTCCGACCTTTGGCAGCAGCCGGTAAGCGTACGGGGCTAGTCGGGAACTTCCGACTTCCGCAGTTCGCGGGGCCCCATCAACTTCGCCATCAGGTAGGCCCCTGCCTCGATCGGCGCGTAGCGGGGCGGGTTCTCGGCCGAGGTGCAACTTGGGATGCATTCGATCAGACATCCCGGGTTAGCCTCGAGAAACTGGGCGACCGAGCGACGCCGAGCCGGACCTGGCCCCGGTGGCGGCGGGACAACTCGGTGCAGCGTCGACACCCACCGATCGTTGGTCCAGGTGGCCAACATGTCGCCGATGTTGATGAGCAGCGACCCCGAAGGAACCGAGACCGGGTTCCAACACCCGTCGTACCAGACCTCCAGTCCGGGGGCATCATCGGCATTGAGCACCGTGAGGACGCCATAGTCGGTGTGGGCCCCCATCCGCATCTGGCCGGGCAGAGGATCCGGTGCCCCATCGTGCCGTTGGTAGTTGATGGCCCGGGTGGTGAGGATGGCGTTGCGGGTGCGGTCGACGAAGTACGACTCCGGCACCTCCAACGCCAGGGCGAAAGCTCGCAGCAGATGATCGGCCAGCTCGTTGACGGCCCTCTGGTAGCGACCCCATACCACCGGCATCTCGATCGGCGAATCGGGCCACACATTTTCGGCGTAGAAGGAACGATACCGATCGAAGTACGGGCCCTCGACTGCGGCCCGTCCCGCGTTGAAGGCTTCGAAGAGATCGGGCGCAGCCGGCTCGTTGCCCAGGCTGTAGGCCAAGGCTTCACTCCCGACGGCACTGTATCCCCGGTTGGCCGATAGGTCGGGCACGACAGCCTGCTGTTTGAGTTCGAGCGGCTGGTCGAAGAACTCTGCAGTGACCTCGAGCATCTCGGACATGATCGATTCGTCCACCCCGTGGCCGACGACCTGGAGAAATCCGGTGTCGCGGCACGCGTCATCGATGGCGACGGCAGCGGATGATCGATCGGCGGCGGAGCCTCGTCGAAACCCCTCGAGATCGATCAGAGTGACGCTGCTCAATCCGACGCTCCCTCGCTGGCCAGAATCTCCCTGGCACTACCGATGTCGCACTGCAGTTGCTCTTTGAGGGCGTCCAGTCCGTCGAATCGCCGTTCCGACCGAATCCGTTCGACCATCTGGACCCGGGCCGGCTGGTCGTACAGATCGCCCTCGAAATCGATCAGGTGGGCCTCCACGAGCGAATGCTCGGCGTCCCGATAGAAGGTTGGACGCTTGCCGATGTTGACCGCGGCGGGCCATTTCTCATCGTCGGGACCCAGGTACCAGGCCGCGTAGACACCATCGGCCGGCAACGCCATTTCCTGGGGGACGGCGACATTCGCCGTGCGGAATCCGATGGTTCGCCCTCGCTGGTCGCCCTTGACGACATCACCTCGAATCTCGTGATGACGCCCCAACATGCGAGCCGCCGCATCGACATCACCATCCGTCAACGCCTGACGTATCGCGGTCGATGTGATCGACTCCACCTTGCCGTCGGGACGAGGTAGGAGTTGCACTCCTTCGACGTCGAAGTGGTGCTGCTCGCCGAGGGCCCGGAGCACATCGACGTTGCCGGAGCGTTCGGCGCCGAACCGGAAGTCGTGACCCACCGTGATGGCCCGGACCTTGAGGAATCGCACCAGGACGTCCTCGATGAACTCCGGTGCCCGCTGGCTGGCTCGTTGGTGATCGAACGGCACGACCACGACGGTATCGACGCCGCATTCGTCGAGGAGTTCGAGCTTCTGGGCCGTGTCGGTGAGCAGTTTCGGAGCGTGGGACGGCCGCAGCAAGTAGGCCGGATGAGGGTCGAAGGTGACGACTGCCATGTCGAGGTCAAGCGAGCGGGCTTTCTGCTGTGTGGCCCTGATGACGGCCCGATGCCCGAGGTGCACCCCGTCGTAGGCACCGATGGTCACGACGTGGCCCTGTTCCAACTCAGGGCTGTTCTCCGGGTCCCGAATGATCTCCACGGCCTCAGAAGCTAGCGCCCAGCAGCTGGGGGGACACTACGCGATCGGCCGTTGGCCGTGATATCGGTGTCCCGAACACGCGTCGCGATACCCGACGCCAACCGCTCATTCAGCGTTGAGGACCTTGACCGCCCGCAACTGGCCGTCGCGGGCTTCGTACACGGCGATCACTTCACCCTGGTGACCGATCGCCACCTGTCCCGAGCCCGCACTCGGACCCAACGATCGCCCGTTGGCGACCTGAGCGGCGACCACCTCATCCACCTCGAGCAGCGGCATGTCACGTAGCAATTCGCTGACCGGACCAACCTTGAGCTGGTCCAGGTCATCGGCTCGGTCGAGGCCGAAACTGCCCACGGCGGTTCGACGCAGTGCTCGCAGATGGGCCCCGCCACCCAAGGCAGCTCCGAGATCGGCGGCCAGCGTGCGAATGTAGGTTCCCGAACTGCAGTCGATCGACGCCCGGTACACGAGCGGATCGTCCGTCGGTTCGGTGTCGAAGCGACGGACGGTGACCGGTCGGGGATCCCGTTCGATCTCGATGCCCTCACGAGCCAACTCGTGCAACCGCTTGCCACCCACCTTGACCGAGGAGACCATGGGCGGAATCTGGAGGATGTCACCCACGAACCGTTCCGCCCCGGCTCGCACTTGTTCCGGAGTCAGCGACATCTCGAAGGTCCCGGTGACCTCACCGCTGGCATCCAGGGTCGACGTGGCCGAGCCGAACACGATCTCGCCGTCGTAGGTCTTGTCGACACCGGTCACGAACTGAAGCAGCTTGGTTCCTTTGCCGATGCCGAGAACGAGCACGCCGGTTGCATCGGGATCGAGGGTTCCGGCATGACCGACCTTGCGGGTACCCAGCTTCTTGCGAATCACGTCTACCACGTCGTGGCTGGTCATCCCGGCAGGCTTGTCGACGACGACACATCCCGAGACACCCGAATCGTTCCGGCTACTGCCCCGGCGGCCCATCGAGGCTCTTCTCCGGCACGTCACCATCGGCCTGTTCGGCCGGCGCCGCGTCACTGATCTCTCGGAGAATCTCCTCGACCCGTGCCCCAGCCCGAACACCTGGGTCGAAAGAGAACACGACTTCGGGGGTCTTGCGGAGTTTGGCTTGATCGGCGATGGCTCGTTGCACTGCCTTGCGATGGCCGGCCAGGGCATCGAGAAGGTCGGCGTCCTCCTCGGGCGTCGACGAGCCGAACAACGAGACGTAGACGTCGGCCACGTTCAGATCACGATCGATATCGACGCCGGTGATGGTCAGGAAGCCGATCCGATCGTCATCGGCACGTTCGAAGTACGCGGCCACGATCTCCTGCAGCAACGCATTCAAACGAGCCGTCCGAGGATATGTCCTGGTGGTTTGTGGCCGGACTCGCCGTTGTCCGGATCGTTTCGCCATGGTTTTGCAATCCAGGTCAGGTGACCGGGATTTCACGTTCTTCGTAGGTCTCGATGATGTCGCCAGGCTTGAGGTCCTGGAAATCGGAGAGCCCGATGCCGCACTCGAATCCGGAGGCGACCTCGGCCACATCGTCCTTGAATCGACGCAACGACTGCAGTTCGCCCTTCCAGATGATGGTGCCTTCTCGAAGGAACCGGACCTTGGAGTTTCGCGACACCGTGCCATTGAGCACCATGCAACCGGCGATCGAGCCGACCCGGGGAACCCGGAAGACCTCGCGGACCTCGGCATCGCCGGTGACCACTTCCTCGATGTCGGGCGAAAGGAGGCCCAGCATCGCGTTCTCGATGTCTTCGAGCAGTTTGTAGATGATCTCGTAGTTCCGGATCTCGACCTTTTCCCGCTCGGCCAGTTCTCGAGCCTTGCGATCGGGTCGCACGTTGAACCCCAGGATGGTGGCGTTCGATGTTGCGGCCAACTGCACGTCGTTCTCGGAGATCCCACCGACGCCTCGCAGCACGAACGACAGCTTGACGTCATCGCGTTCGAGCTTCTTCAGACTGTCGATCACGGCCTCGAGCGAGCCATTCACGTCCGCCTTGACAATGAGGTTCAGCGTCGCGGTCTCACCGGATTGGATCTGGCGGAAGATGTCCTCGAGCTTGGCACCACCGCCGGCAGCCGAGGCGTCTCGACCAAGGCTGGCGAGCCGGTGCCAGTGTTCCCGGGTCTCGGCCACCTTGCTGGCGATCTTTTCAGATGGCGCAATGATGAAGCCGTCACCGGACTCGGCGACCTCGCTGAGGCCGAGCACCTGAACCGGCGCAGAAGGGCCAGCCTCGGGCACGTTCTCGCCCTTGTCATTGATCAGCGCCCGCACCCGACCCCAGGCAGCGCCGCTCACCAGTGGATCTCCGACGCGCAGGGTGCCTCGTTCCACCAACACCGTCGCCACCGGACCACGCCCGATGTCGAGATGAGCTTCGAGAACCGAACCGGCCGCCCGTCCCTCTGGTGTGGCTCGAAGATCCTCGACCTCTGCGATGAGCGCCAAATTCTCCAGCAGATCCTCGATGCCATCACCGGTCATGGCCGACAGCGGCACATACATGGTCTCGCCACCCCACTGCTCGGGGATCAACCCTCGTTCAGCCAACTGCGACATGACCTTGTCCGGATCGGCGCCTTCGCGGTCCATCTTGTTGATGGCGACGATGATCGGCACCTCGGCCGCCCGCGCATGGTCGAGCGCCTCGAGCGTCTGGGGCATGACCCCATCATCAGCGGCGACCACGAGCACCACGATGTCGGTGGCATCGGCGCCGCGGGCTCGCATCGCGGTGAAGGCCGCGTGACCCGGGGTGTCGATGAACGTCAGGCTCGCGCCGTTCTTCTCGACCTGGTAAGCGCCGATGTGCTGGGTGATGCCGCCGGCTTCGCCTTCGATGACGTTGGCCGAACGAATTCGGTCCAGGAGCAGGGTCTTGCCATGGTCCACGTGTCCCATCACCGTGATGACAGGAGGGCGAATGGGCCAGGTGGCGACGATGTCATCGTCGTCCTCGTCGTCGAACTCGAGCACCTTGCGAAGTTCGACCTCTTGCTCTTCACCCGGATCGACGAGCCGGATCTCGGCACCGATCTCGGCCGCGAAGAGCTTGATCATCTCGTCGCTGAGCGACTGGGTGGCCGTCACCATCTCGCCGTTGGTCAACAGGAATCGGACGACGTCGGCAGTCGTACGAGCCAGCTTCGGACCGAGGTCCTGGGCTGTCGATGCTCGTTCGATCACGATGGTGCCTTCCGGCACCGGGGCGTTGGTTGCCGAATACGTCGGCACGTCCATCGGCTGAAGTTCTTCGCGATTGCGACGCCGCCGGGACTTGCGACGAGGACGGCCACGATTGGCGCCGCCGGGGCCACCGCCAGGACGGCCTCCGCCGCCGGGACGGCCTCCGGCACCAGGACCACCGGGACCACCGGGTCCACCCGGCCCCTGACCACCCGGACGGCTGGTGAAGCCTCCGGGACTCCCACCGGGACGGGATCCACCGCTGGGAGGACCACTACGGAATCCGCCGGTACCGGGACGACCGGCCGGAGCGGGACGGGGCTTGCCACCTCCGGGAGGCGGCGGAATCGGTTTGCCGCCGCGACTGCGAGGAGGCCCGGGGGGCGGCGGGATCGGTTTCCCGGATGGTGATCCCGGAGGCCGGGGTGCCACCGGCGCACCAGCGGGGCGAGGACCGGCGTCGGAGGACGGGGCAGCTTCAGGAGCGCGAACGGTCGCCGGAGCTGCCGGAGCAGGTCCTGCGGTCGCGGCCGCCGGAGCTGCAGTTTCGGGGCCGGGAGTCGAACTCGGCGTGTTCGTCGTCGACACGCCAGGAGCCGGGGTTGATGCTGCCGATCCGGCAGGAGCTGGAGCTGCCGGAGCAGGAACCGACGGAGCTGGAGGTGCCGGAGCAGGAGCCGACGGAGCAGGAGCCGACGGAGCAGCCTGGGCGGACGTTGGCACAGGTGCTGTTGGCGTCTCGACGGGCGGCGTCACAGCGGCTGCTGCCGGCCTCGGAGCAGCTGGAGCGGGAGCAGCTGGAGCGGGAGCTTCGATCCGTGGCGGTGGAGGTGTGGCAGGGGGACGAGAGATCGGTCGCGGGGCCGGAGGCTTCGACGACACGACGTTCTTTGGTTGGGTGGCCGGAACCGGCCTCGAGTCGACGTCACGGGAATTCACGGGGGCGACCGGTGCGGGCTGCTTCGGTGGTGGCGGCTTCTTGGAGGAAACCGGAGCAGCGTTCGTCGCTTCCTCGACCGGTGCCTCGTCGACCGACTCATCGCTCGGCTCGCGAACCAGGCCCTCTCGCTCTGCTTTGCGCCGGGCGCGATCTGCTTGAGCTTCGACGATGCTCGACGAGTGACTCTTGACCCCGATACCGAGGTCGTTGCACAGGTCGATCGTCTCTGCGTTGGAGAGACCAAGTTCTCTCGCTAGCTCGTAGACCCGGACTTTGGCTGGCACGTGTGTAACTCACCCTCAGGGGTAGGCGGAAGAAGAATGATGGCATGCACGACCTGACATCGCTCACACGATCAACGAATCCGACGCGTCAGTGGGCGCGGTGATTCGTTGTCAAAGCCTAGCGCCACCCGCTCGGCCTACCACGTCCAGCCGCAACCGCACGTCCTCGAGACTGCGCTCGTCGACACTGCATCGCAAGGCCCGTCCGAACGATTTGCGCTGGCGCGCGAGGTCAAAGCAGTCGAGGAGCGAAGCCTCACACAGCCATGCCCCGCGTCCGCCCGGCCGCTCCATCACCCTCCCTGCGCCATCGACACCGAACCGACGAAGCTCGACGTGCGAACGGCGGGACCGGCATCCGATGCAGGTACGAACCGGTTCAGTCAGCGTTGCTTGCTTCCTCGGGAGCGGCCGCTTCCTCGGGTTCGACCGTCACGTCGGGTTCGACCGTCACGTCGGGTTCGACCGTCACGTCGGCTGCGGCCGCCACGTCGGGCTCGACCGTCACGTCGGGATCGACCGCCTCTTCGGCTTCTACGGCAGGATCGACCACGACTTCTGGATCCGGGGCGACCACGTCACCCTCGGCCCACTCGTCCGCCGAGATCGCCTCGCTCCCGTCCGCTGGCTGCCACCGCTGTTCGCCGGTCTCTGGATCCAGGATCCACTCGCCCTCGGCCCACTCCTCGCCGTCGTAGTTCTCGACACCGAGCGCTTCCTCGGCCAGTTGCGTCTCGCTCTTGATATCGATCCGCCAACCGGTCAGACGGTGCGACAATCGGGCGTTCTGACCCTCTTTGCCGATCGCCAGCGACAACTGGAAATCCGGGACGATGACCTCTGCGGTGCCCGTGTCCTCATGAATACGCACCTCCTTGACCTTGGCCGGTGACAGCGCCTTGGCGACGAACTCGTACGGGTCGTCCGAATACGGAATGATGTCGACCTTCTCGCCGTTCAGTTCGTTCACGACCATGCGGACCCGCGACCCACGCGCACCGACGCAAGCACCAACTGGATCGACGTTGGGGTCGTTGGACCAGACCGCGATCTTGGTGCGATGGCCGGGTTCGCGCGCCACGGCCTTCAGTTCGACGATGCCATCGGCGATCTCGGGGACTTCCAACTCGAACAGCCGTTTGATCAGCCCGGGATGGGTCCGACTGACCACGATCTGGGGCCCCTTGGCCGTTCGGCGAACCTCGACGATGTAGGCCTTGTGACGCGAGCCGGCCTCGGGTCGAGGACCGGTGGAGACCTGCTCGGCCTGGGGAAGCAGAGCTTCGACCCGACCCAGGTCGAGGAGGGTGTAGCGGGAATCCGTCTGCTGCACGATACCGGTCACGATGTCGCCCTCCCGACCGGCGTACTCTTCGTACTTCATCTCCCGTTCTTCTTCACGAATGCCCTGCATGAGGATCTGCTTCGTGGTCTGGGCGGCGATTCGGCCGAAGTTGTCGGGGGTGACGTCGAGTTCGGGCCCGTAGGGTTCTCCGTCCTCGTCGAGGTTCTGGGCGAAGACCCGGATGTCGAAGGTCGAGGGATCGATGGTGACCCAGGCGTACTCGTAGGCGTCGGGGTTCTTCTTGTACGCCGCCTCCATGGCGTTGGCCATGATGCCGAACAGCTTCTCGATGGAAATGCCGCGGTCCTCGGCCAGGGCTCCCAGTGCCTCGATCATCTCGTTGCTCATGGCGTCTCCTCAGTCTTCTTCTGGTTCTTCTGCGTCGGAGCAGAGGTCTGAACCGACGATTTCTTTTTCGTGTTGGTGTTCTTCGACTTGGGGCCACCCGGCTTGGGAGCCGGTCCCCACTCGAAGACGGTACGCGCCTTGTCGACCTCATCGAGTGACACCTCGTGGGTTTCGACCTCGGAAAGATCATTGCCATCCACTTCACGGACCACGACGATCAAGGTCTGATTGCCATCCTCATCGGGCCTGACCTCCGTCAGGGTGCCCTTGACCCGACGAGGATCGATCCCGGGATGCATCTTGAGAACGACGTCTTCGCCGATGGCACGCACGAAGTGTCGGGGCCGGGTCAAGTTTCGTTCGACGCCCGGGCTCGACACCTCGAGCGTGTAGCGGCCGTTGATGGGATCATGCTCATCGAGAATGGGTGACACGAGGCGGTTCACCTTCGCCAGCACATCGGTGGTGATGCCCGCGTCGGTATCCACCACCACTCGGAGGGTGGCGCCGTTGTATTCGACGTCGACCAACTCGATGTCGAGCGTCGCCACCACCGGATCGAGAAGTTGCATCACGGTCTCGGGAACACCCACGCAGCTTCTCCTTTCCGATCCGGCCGGAGCTCGAGAGCGAGTCAACGGTGCGAACAACGTACAAAGGCGTGGGCAGAGCCCACGCCTGAGGCGAGTGCGGCCAGGATAGCCGTAGGATCGGTGCATGGGACTTCTCGACTCCATCACCCGTTGGTTCCAGCGTGAGGCAACCGACGTCGAAGCATCGGTCGACGCGCTCCAACAACGCCTCGAGCAGGATCTGACCCGCAAGGAACGAGAGCTGGCAGCTTCTCCACAGGAGCGGGTCGAACTCATCCAGAACGAGATCGACGACACAGCCGACTCCTTCGATGCCATTCGTGACCGCATCGAACGGGCGGCCACACACGTCGACGCCGAGACCGAATTGGTCGACTCCGAGACCAACGACGGGCCGACCGACTGAGCGGCAGGAGCTTCGAGCTCAGATCTCCGGCGAGCGGGCCTTCCGCATCAGCTCCACCACCTGCTCACTGTCGTTGGCATCGGCACCCTTTTGGTCGAGGTTTCGATCACGGTCCTCTTCCGCAGCCCGACGGGCAGCATCTCGGGTGGTCTTCGCTCGCTCCATGGCGGCTTCGATCCCGTGGTCATTGATGTACTCGGCCCATTCGACGAGCGTGGACACCATCTCGTCCTCGGGGACCACGGCCACATTGGTGCCTCGCACGAAGAGATGACCACGCTTGTTGCCGGCTGCGATACCGATATCGGCATCACGCGCCTCGCCGGGCCCGTTCACCACGCAACCCATCACTGCCACCTGGAGCGGGATCTGACGGTCGGTGAACGCCTCCTGGGCTTCCTGGGCTACCCGGTACACGTCGATCTCGGCTCGACCACACGAAGGACACGCGATCAGATCGACGTTCTTGCGCTCACGAAGACCGAACGCTTCGAGCAGGGCCCGACCGAGGCGAGCTTCGTCGACGGGGTCGGACGTCAGGGAGTAGCGGATCGTGTCGCCGATCCCCTCAGCCAGGAGCGTGGCAATTCCTGCTGTGGCCTTCATGATCCCGTTGGGGGGCGGTCCGGCCTCTGTCACTCCGAGATGAAGCGGAAAATCGGTGACCTCGGAGAGCTGTCGATAGGCCTCGATCATCAGCGGAACGTTGGATGCCTTGACCGAAATCTTGATCAAGTCGAAATCGACTTCCTCGAAGTAGGCGATCTCCCGCAGGGCGGATTCGACCATGGCTTCCGGCGTGACCCGCCCTCCGTGCTTGTCGTAGAGGTCGGGGTCCAGACTGCCGCCGTTGACCCCGATTCGGATCGGGACGCCCCGGTCCTTGGCTTCCTTGGCGACGGCTTTGATGTGTTCAGGGCGCCGAATGTTGCCGGGATTGAGACGCAGACAGTGCACTCCGGCCTCCAACGCCTCCAGCGCACGGCGATACTGGTGGTGGATGTCTGCCACGATCGGCACGGGACTACGCGGCACGATTCGGGCCAGCGCTTCGGATGCTTCGACCTCGTTGCACGTACACCGAACGATGTCGGCGCCAGCCGCCGCCAGCGCGTAGATCTGCTGGAGGGTCCCTTCGACATCGGCCGTCTTCGTGATGGTCATCGACTGCACCGTGATCGGTGCACCGCCGCCCACCGGCACGTCACCCACCATGATCTGACGGGTTTGCCTGCGAGGAAAAACGACCGCTCCAGCGTCCATCCTGGGAGACTACTCAGCGACGAGGGTTCTGAGCGGATCGCTGCTCAGCCGATGGGACGGGTGATGTCCAGCCAGATCGTCGACAGGAAGAGGAAGGCCAGGATCGCGACCACCCCGTAGGTGATCGGCAACAACTTGGCAACGTCGGCCTGGTACGGCCGATCGGTGAAGAACGATCGGAAGCGCTCGTAGGTGGCCACCGCAGCGTGGCCACCATCGAGCGGCAACAACGGCAACAGATTGACCAGTCCGACGAACACATTGATGAAGGCCAGGATCACGACTCGACCCAACCAGTCGACGTCCTCGCTCCCCGCAATGCGTACCGCGCCCACCATCGAGATCGGACGTTCGGCCGCTTCATCGCTGGTGATCGCCACCTGCTCGCCACCCTCGAACAGCAGCGAGCCGAGGTTCACGAACGAACTCGGCGAGAGAAACTGCGGAATGGCGGTCAAGCCCGCCTTCATGGCTCCGCCGAAATCGCGAACACCCGCCATCGGGCTCTCCCGGATGCGACCATCGAACGACGGGGCGATACCGAGGAACCCGACCACGCTGCCATCGCTTCGCTCGAGTTCGACCAAGGTGACCGTCGCCTCCTCGATCTGTCCATCGGCCTTGCGGACGACCAGGGTGACGGGCTCGTTGGCCTTGGGTTGGAGCACCTCTCGCAGCACGTCGAAATTGGTGGTCGACACACCGTCGGCCGACACGATGGTGTCACCGGGAGCAAGGTTGGCATCCAGAGCAGGGACTTCGCCGGTTTCGAGTCCGGAGATCGCCGCGATGTCCCAGCTCGAATCAGGGTCCTCGGTACCGATGACCGAGGAGGCAACCACGAACAACAACACGGCCTGGATGAAATGCATCAGGGAACCGGCCGTGATGACCAGCATGCGACGTGGGTACGACTTGTTGCTGTAGGCCCTGGGAGCGTCGGCCGGATCTTCCACCGGGTCCAGGTTGTTCATTCCAATGATGCGTACGAAGGCACCGGCCGGAATCATTCGCAAGCCGTACTCGACCTCTCCTCGCCGAAAGGACCAGATGCGGGGTCCGAAACCGAGAAAGAACTGCGTGGACTTCATCCCCGTCCACTTGGCCGTGGCGAAATGGCCGAGCTCGTGGAGGAAGATCATCACGATCAAACCAATGACGAACACGAAGGAGGCCAACCCGGCGAAGTACCAGACCATGGCCAGGAGCCCGAGCAGAAACACCAGGCCAAGCGGGTTGTTGGCCTCCTCGCCCTCTGCCCGCTCCTTCGGTTCGCGCATCACCCAGGACGTCTTGGCACTCTCGTCCGGGGGCGACCCGTCGGGTGTTTGCATGTCGGTCATCGTTGCTCCAGGTGCCTGATGATCTCTTCGGCCCGAACTCGGGCTTCGTGATCGCCGTGCAGAACGTCTTCGAGGGACAATCCAGTTCCCCCGTCGTGACAAGAAAGAACCTTTTCGTTGACCCGAGCAATATCGACCCAGCGAATGCGTTCCTTGAGAAAGGCTCCCACA
>CALACD010000361.1 GCA_937890445.1 uncultured Acidimicrobiia bacterium
ACCACCGGACGCTGAATCAGGCGAGGATGGGTGGCGAGGAGGTCGATCACGACCTCAGGGTCGGACAACGTGGCCTCATCGAAACCCTGCGCGCCGACGATGGTGTCCTTGAAGAACTTGTCCCGCCGAACCAGGTCGGCTGGATCGTCTTCGAGCTTGGCCACCAGCGCCCGCAAGGTGTCACGATCGGGCTTCTCCTTCATGTACAACACGGTGTCGAACTCGACGCCTGCCTGCTGCAGCACATCCTGTGCTGCGACGGAGGTGCTTCAATTCGGATTGTGGAAGAGGGTGACATCGGCCATATCGAAGCACCCTAGCTCAGGTACACCGGAGAGCGATTTTTCTCCGCCAGGCTCCCGCACCGTGACCAGACGACCCGCTAGGGTGATCGCACTGTGGCTACAACTAATCGGAAACCTCCGCGTTCCGGTCGAGGGGCTACGGGCGGTCGATCGGGTACTCGTCCCCGTACAACGAGTGCCGACAAGCGCGCCCAGAATCAGCGTCGAGAAGTGCAGGGAATCGTGCTGCTCGTTCTCGGTATTCTCCTCGGCCTCGCTCTCTACACCGGCGCGACGGGCATTGTCGGCCGGTTCCTCGCCGATCTGACCGGTTCGGTCGTCGGCCGTGCCCGCTATGTGATGCCCCTCGTCCTGGCTGCCCTGGGTTGGAAGCGATTGCGTCCGCCGCCGTCGGCCCGTCGAACGAAGAAGAAGGCGAAACCGCGCAGCGAGGTCGCAGCGTGGGGTCTCGTCGTGGCCGCTGCATTCTCGATCCTGGACATGCTGGGCGGTCGACCGGGATGGGGGTCGTCTGCTCCGTTCCTCTCCGGGTCGGGAGGCTGGGCCGGGGTCTGGGTCGGTGGCACCCTCGAGCGCTACTTCGGTCCCTGGGGGCAGTTGATCGTCACGGTCTCCCTGGTGTTGATCGCGTTGATTCTGTTGACCAGTCTGTCGGCCGGTTCCGCGGCCGAGGCCGTCTCGGTCCAAGGCTCTCGTTTGCGTGAGTCGGCCGCCGACCTTCGCGATCGGTTCCTCGGCTCGTCCGAGGCGATCCATGGCGAAGACGTCGCCGACGCCACGACCTCGAAGTCGACGGCGCCACTCCTGGATTTGGAGCTGCCACCGGATCGGGATCAGGGCGAGCATTACATCGATCTGCGACGGCAGACCGATCCGCGGGGGAACGATCGTCCCGCGGATCCCGATCAGCCGGTGCTACACGACATTCCCGACGCCGAGTTGGAGCCCGACCCCGCGTCGGATGACTTCGGTGCGGTCGGTGGCCTGACGCAGTGGAACGATCTGCCACGGGATCCCGTCATCGAGATTCCCCAGCCCCGTCCCGTCAGTCTCGATGTCGTGACCCCGACGCCGAGCAGCGGTGGGTGGACGCTTCCATCGATGGACTTCCTGGCACGCAGCGAAGGACAGGACGTCGACCGGGCGAGTGTGGAGAAGACGGGCCGACAGCTCGAACACGCGCTGGCCGAACATGGTGTCGAGACCCGGCTGGTTGGCGTCGTCGTGGGACCGACGGTGAGTCGGTTCGAGCTGGAGCTCGGGCCTGGTGTGAAGGTGAACCGCGTCACCAGTCTTCACAAGGACATCGCCTACGCCATGGCGACACCCGATGTGCGAATCCTGGCTCCGATCCCGGGCAAACAGGCCATTGGCGTCGAGGTGCCGAATGTTCGCCGCCAGATGATCACGGTTGGCGACTTGCTCTTCTCCGAGGAAGCCGCTGCCGCCACCCATCCCCTGGAAGTCACACTCGGGCGGGACATCACGGGTAAGACCGTGATGGCCAATCTGGCCAAGATGCCGCACCTCCTTGTCGCCGGCCAGACCGGATCCGGAAAGTCGAGCTGCATCAACTCGATGCTGACCTCGCTGTTGGTGCGGTCGACGCCGGACGAGGTGCGATTGATTCTGGTCGATCCCAAGCGGGTGGAACTGACCCAGTACGAGCGGCT
Source organism: uncultured Acidimicrobiia bacterium (assembly GCA_937890445.1). Lineage (GTDB taxonomy): Bacteria > Actinomycetota > Acidimicrobiia > Acidimicrobiales > SZUA-35 > JAHECQ01. Next base: position 1,979 of record CALACD010000361.1, read on the forward strand.
GCCACACCTGTTGACCGAGGTCGTCACCGATCCGAAGAAGGCAGCCAATGCGCTGGCCTGGGGTGTGCGGGAGATGGAACGCCGCTACGACTTGCTGAGCGAGTTCGGGGTTCGAGACATCGATGGCTACAACAAAGCCGTCGTGGAGGGTCGTGTCGACCCCCGTCCCGGTCCTGACGGCGATCTCGTCGATGCTGCCAAGCTCAGCTACATCGTGATCATCCTCGACGAGCTCGCCGATCTGATGATGGTGGCCGCTCGCGACGTGGAGGAATCGATCTGTCGGATCGCACAGAAGGCACGCGCCGTTGGAATCCATCTGGTCATTGCAACCCAACGACCCTCGACCAACGTGATCACGGGCCTCATCAAGGCCAACGTTCCGGCTCGTCTTGCGTTCGCCGTGTCGAGCCTCACCGACTCCCGTGTCGTGCTCGACCAGCAGGGAGCCGAGCGCCTCGTCGGTCGCGGTGACGGTCTCTTGCTCGATGGATCGACCAGCACCCCAACCCGGTTCCAGGGGGCGTGGGTCGAAGAGGAGGAGGTGGCCCGGATCGTCGAGCATTGGCGGGCCCAGGCTCCACAGGTCGCCTACGACAGCCGGGTGCTGGGAGAAGAGCAGAACGAGGCCTCGTCACCCATTCCGGGCGGAAGCTCGGGGGACGAAGACGATGATGAGCTGATGCTGCAAGCAATGGAGCTCATCGTTCGGTCTCAGTTGGGTTCGACATCGATGCTCCAACGCAAGCTGCGAGTCGGGTTCGCCCGGGCCGGCCGCCTCATGGACCTCCTGGAGGAACGAGGAGTTGTCGGGCCCTCGATCGGGTCCAAGGCTCGTGACGTGCTCATGACTCCTCAGGATCTCGACGCGGGCAACTGGCCACCGGCGATGCGAGGAGGCGGAGCCCCGGCTGCTCCGAGCCCGGCCAACCCACCGCCGATCCGATCCGGCTCGGCACCACCATCAGCCATGTCTTCGGCCCCGCCAATGGTCGATGTCGCCGCGGGGTCTTCGGTCCAGGCGTTGCGTGACATGACGGCGACCGAACGTCCATTGCCTCTGGAGCAACCGCTGGACTCGCACATCGGTCTGCAGTCGGGGATCGCTCCGGACTCGGACATCGCCCTCGATTCGGACATCGCTCTCGATCCGGACATCGCCCTGCACGATTCGCCCCGGTGGAACAACGAGGACGTGAATGACGATTCCGACGAGGAGTTCGCGTTGGAGGACCCCGCCCTGGCCCCGCCTCCCGGATATCGGTCACCCGAATGAGCTCGAGCTGAACCATGTTGCTCTCTCTCCTTGCTGTCCTCTTCGGCATCGCCAGCCTGTGGCGAGCGGCTGACGAGTTCGTGGTCGGGGCCACTCGGCTGGCCCTCATCTTCAAGGTGTCGCCGGTCATCATCGGTGCGCTCGTCATCGGGTTCGGCACGAGCGCACCCGAACTCCTCGTTTCGTCGTTGGCTGCGGTCGGCGGAGACGTCGATGTCGGCGTGGGCAACATCATCGGCTCCAACATCGCCAATCTGTCGCTGATCCTGGGCGCAGCCAGTCTTCTGGTGCCGATTCCGATCGAGTCCGGAGTGCTGCGGCGAGAAGCTCCGCTGTCCTTGATCGGGGTGCTGCTGTTCGCCCTGCTCGTCCAGTTCGATCTGGGTCTGCTGGCCGGCATCGTGTTGCTGCTGGCGCTGGCCGGCGCCCTCGTCATCATCATCAAGGGCAGCGGTTCGGACGAGTTGACATCCGAGGTCGAGGAACTGGCCGGCGACGAGACGCCCAGCGCGGTCCGCGAGTCCATGCGAACGCTGGTCGGCATGTCGGTGACCGTCCTCGGGGCCTGGGTTCTGGTCTGGGGCGCACTCCGGCTGGCCGACGACCTCGGCGTCAGTGGCGGATTCATCGGGGTCACCCTGGTTGCCATCGGAACCTCGTTGCCCGAGCTGGTCACCGCCGTGGCCGCAGCCCGCGCCCGCCAGACGGAGTTGATCGTGGGCAATCTCCTCGGCAGCAACCTGTTCAACTCGTTGGCCGTAGGAGGTTTCGTCGGGTTGTTGGGTTCCGGACCCATCCTGGATCCTTCGTTGCCGTCTCTCGACACCGGAATGATGGTGGTGGTGTGCGTCGGCTCGTACATCGCCATGAGGACACGAGGCCGCTTCGAGCGGCCCGAGGGCATCATTCTGCTCACCGTCTTCACGATCTTTCTCGTCGTGTCCTACGTGGCCGAGGCGTCCTGACCGACTGCCCGCAATCTTCGGAGCAGTGGCACACTGGTCTCATGCGCCTGACGATCCCGCTCGCGATCACGAAACGTTCGTTCCTGGTCATGGCGGCGGTTGGCATGTTGCTCACTCTGGCGCTCGGGGCTCGGGCATCGGCCCACGGGGGTCTGATCGTCGGCGTTCCCGGTCCTGGCCAGGCGGCCGGGGGCTCCATCGATGTCGTGCAGCTCTTCTTTCTCGAGGAGATCACCGCTGCCGAGGTCAGCGTGACCGCTCCCGACGGCAGCGAGATCGCTGGCGATCTGGAGCAGCCGACGATCGATCTGCTCGAGTACACGATCCCCGAGCTGAGCACCGAAGGGCCCTACATCGTCAACTATGGGGTCGATTTCGTCGACGGAACCTCGTTCGAGTCGGCTTACCAGTTCACCTACGACCTGTCGGCGCCCGCCGTGCTCCCGATCGAGGTGGCGAATCGTCGGCCGGGCACCTCGATCGGTCAACGCATCGCGCTCGGTGTGCTGGTTGCGGCGATCGTCGGACTGGTCGGCCTCCTGGGATGGCGGTTGCGCGAACTGCGGGCCGCCAGGGCCGTCTCGATACGCTGAGCGAGTGCAGCGCCTCTTCTGGGTGGAGACCCTCGGATGTCCCAAGAACCAGGTGGACTCCGACAAGTTGGTCGGAACCCTGTTGGCCGATGGTCTACGAGCAGCCGAGCGCGCCGAAGATGCCGATGTCGTGGTCGTGAACACCTGTGCCTTCGTCGAGGAAGCCCGTCAGGAATCGGTCGACACGATCCTCTCCTTCGATGACCTCCGCAAGGATGGTTCCGAGCTGATCGTCACGGGCTGCATGGCCGAACGCTATGGCGCCGAGCTGTCCGAGGCTCTCCCCGAGGTCGACCAGGTGGCCGGCTTCGGCGTACCGGTGACGCTGGGACCGAGTCGTTCGGCTCGATCGGTGCCGAGCCT
>CALACD010000362.1 GCA_937890445.1 uncultured Acidimicrobiia bacterium
CTCGGTGACGAAGTGACCGAGCGACTGATCGATCCAATGGTGGGCGGCATCAACGCCTCCGACATCGATCGGCTCAGCCTTCGGTCCGCTTCGCCCCAACTCGCTTCGGCTGCGGGCAGCCACCGGTCGATCATCGAAGGTCTCCGTGCCGCTCGATCCCGAACCGGGGCGACGCTCGGTTCGGCTGGCAACGCACCGGTGTTCCACGGGCTCGCGGGAGGCGTGGCCCGGATCATCGACGAACTCGTGGCCGCGCTGGCTGACTGCGATCTGCAGCTGGGCACCCCGGCTGCGTCATCCACACTCGACGCCGTGTTCGACAGCCACCGAGTGATCATCGCGACCCCGGCACCGGCCGCTGCCCAGCTGCTGGCGAACGTGTCCCCCCGGGCCAGTCACCTCCTCCGCGAGATCGAGTACGCCTCGGTGGCCCAGGTCACCATCGAACTGCCGACAACCGGCGTCGACCCGGTTCTCGACGCGTCCGGCATCCTGTTCCCGCGAGTCGACGGCATGTTGATCACCGCCTGCACCTGGTTCAGTACCAAGTGGGCCCACTACGCCCGTCCCGACACGGTGCTGCTGCGCATGACGTCGGGCCGATTCGGCGACGACCGAGCGCTGCAGCTAGACGACGAAACCCTGCTCGACGTCCTGTTGGGCGAAGTCGGGTCGGTGGTCGACATCAGTGCTGCACCCCGGGCCGTGCGGGTACATCGCTGGATCGATGCGCTTCCGCAGTATGTTCCCGGGCACCAGGCCCGGATCGACCAGATCGTTGCCGCCTTGGCCGAGGATGCACCCCACCTTCACCTGGCCGGAGCCGCGTACCAGGGGATCGGCATCCCGGCGACCATCGAAAGCGGCCGAAGTGCAGCCCGTCGGGCACTGGCGTCATGACGACCAGTTCCCGACCATGGATCGTCGTGCGTTGCGTGGCGGCCGGGATCTGTCTTGCCGGCTCGGTTCCTCCCTGGGGTTGGTGGCCGTTGGCCTTCGTCGGTATCGCGCTCGTGGATCGCGTGATCGATACGCCGTCGCGGCGGGCCCGGTTCGGTCGGATGTGGCTGGTGACGGCAACATGGCTCTTCTCGGCCATGCTGTGGATGTGGGATCTGACACCTCCCGGCTACGTGATCGCCGGAGCGCTGTACTCGACCTACTACGGGGCGGCGGCCGCCCTCACCCCGGCCTCGCCGCATCGGCGGCGACTGGTCCTGCCGGGTGCCTTCGCACTTGCCGAGCTGGCTCGGTGGTACTGGCCCTTCGGCGGCGTGCCACTGGCCAACCTCGCCCTGAGTCAGGTCGACACGGTTCTGGGTCAGACCGCCCGATTGGGCGGGCCGATATTGCTCATCGTGCTCATCGTCGTCGTCGGCCAGGCCCTCTCGGCCCTGGCCATGGGCCAACGTCGAGCTGCAGCAGCGGGTCTGAGCATCGCCGTGGTGGCCATCGTGGCGACGCTGTTGCACCCTCGGGCCGCCGTGGTGCGAGACATCGAGGCCGCTGTCGTCCAGGGGGGAGGTCCGACTCGGACCCGGGCTTCGGCGGACCAGCAACCCATCGTGCTGGCCCGACACATCGAGGCCACCCGCTATCTCGACCGCGCCGTCGACGTGATCCTGTGGCCCGAGAACGTGGTGAATCCCGGCCGCTACCTCGACCAGGAAACTGCGACCGCCGCCGTGGCTGCGGTGGCCCGCCGGCACGATGCCACCGTGTTGGCCGGCTGGTTCTATCCCGTGAGCGACACCGGAACCGTCAACTTCCAGTCCGCAGTCACCCCAGACGGGACCGAGGTCGATCGCTACGACAAGGTCAGGACGGTTCCCTTCGGCGAGTTCGTGCCGCTCCGGGGCCTGATCGAGGCCAGCGGGCTGGGCGCTGCCATCCCCAGCCGAGACGTCATTCCTGGCACCGCAGAACCCGTGCTGGACACCCCGGTCGGACCGATCGGTGTCTCCATTTCCTGGGAGGCCTTCTTCGAACGTCGGGCCCGCGATGCCGTCGCCAACGGTGCCCAGATCCTGGCCAACCCGACCAACGGCTCCTCGTTCTGGCTGACCCAGGTCCACACCCAGCAGGTGGCGTCCAACCAGCTCCGGGCCATCGAGAACGATCGCTGGCTCCTCATGGCCGGTCCCACCGGGCTGTCGGCAGTGATCGATGCCGATGGCCGCATCCTCCAACGATCCGGCATCGGCGAGCGCATCGTGCTGGTGACCTCGGCCGAGATGCGAACGGGGCGGACCTTGGCCAGCGTCGTCGGACCGTGGCCCATCTTGATCTACGGTCTGGTCGCGGTCGCGGCGGGCCAACTCCCGTCTGCTTCGGAACGAGCCGAGGAACCCATCGATGATTGACGGATCCATCACCACAACCGACGAATGGCGACAGCTGGCCAGCGAGGCGCTACGTCCGCTCTGGCTGCGCGACCTCTTCGCCACCGATCCGATGCGGGCCGACGCCTTCACCATCGATGCCGTCGACCTGACCATCGACTTCTCGAAGAACCTGATCACCCGAGACATCATCGACAAGCTCGTTGTCGTTGCCGAGGTGGCTGGGCTGCCCGACGCCGCGGCGGCCATGATCGAAGGTGCCCACATCAACAGCACCGAGGACCGAGCCGTCCTTCATACCGCGCTGCGGCTACCGAGTTCCGAACCGCTCACCGTCGACGGCCAGAACGTCACCGCCGATGTTCATCAGGTTCTCGAGCGCATGACCGACTTCGCGGGACGGGTGCGCTCCGGTGCCTGGAGAGGGGCGACCGGAGCACCGATCGCCACGGTGGTGAACATCGGCATCGGCGGCTCGGACCTCGGACCCAAGATGGCCTATCGGGCGCTGCGTCCCTACGTCAAGGAGGGCCTCGAGGCCCGCTTCGTCTCCAACGTCGATCCCTCCGATCTGACCGATCAGCTTCTGGACCTCGACCCGGCCACGACGCTGTTCGTGGTTGCCTCGAAGACCTTCAGCACCATCGAGACGATCAGCAACGCCACCGCAGCGCGCCGCTGGATGACCGAGCAGTTGGGCGATGACGCCGTGGCCAAACACTTCGTGGCGGTATCGACCAACGCCGAACGCGTCTCCGCCTTCGGGATCGACACCGCCAACATGTTCGAGTTCTGGGACTGGGTCGGCGGACGCTACTCGTTCGATTCTGCCATCGGACTACCCTTAATGATCGCCATCGGTCCGGTGAACTTCCGTCAGATGCTCGATGGGTTCCATCGGATGGACGAACACTTTCTGTCGACGCCTCTGGCCCGCAACGGTCCCGCCTTGGCGGCCCTCATCGGGATCCTCTATCGCAACCTCCACGGGCTGGTCTCCTACGCCGTCCTTCCTTACGCCCAGCATCTCGATCGCTTCCCGGCCTACTTGCAACAGCTCGACATGGAGAGCAATGGCAAGCGAGTCCGACTCGATGGCCGTCCTGTCGACTACGACACCGGTCCCATCGTGTGGGGCGAGCCCGGCACCAACGGACAGCATGCGTTCTACCAACTGCTCCACCAAGGGACCACGGTCGTTCCCGCCGACTTCATCGGCTTCGTCAACGGCACCGACGACATCGGACATCAGCACGATCTCCTGATCGCCAACATGTTCGCACAGGCCGAAGCCCTGGCCTTCGGAAAGACCAGTACCGAGGTGCGGGCCGATGGCGTCGATGAGGCCCTGGTCGAACACAAGACCTTCGTCGGCAATCGCCCGTCGACCACCATCATGGCTCCCCGTCTGACCCCGTCGGTCCTGGGTCAGCTGGTTGCGTTCTACGAACACAAGGTCTTCACCCAAGGGGTCATCTGGGGCATCAACAGCTTCGACCAGTGGGGCGTCGAGTTGGGGAAGGTGCTGGCCACGGCCATCGGCTTGGAGCTGACGTCGGACTCCGAGCCCGAGCTCAGCCACGACAGCTCGACCAATGCCCTGATCCGGCGCTATCGGGCCGGTCGACGCACCGACCGAGCGGGCTGAACGTTCACCGTTCGCTCGGAAAGACCTCACCCGGACGGTCCTCGTCGTACAAGTGGGCCAACTGGCGGGCATCGAGCAGTTCACGTGCGGCCTCGGTCAAGCGACCCATTTCCGAAGCGTGCACATAGGCAATCGGCGGCTCGGTCTTCCATACCGCGATGCGGACCGGTCGCCGATCGGCATTGCGAGCCTTGACCTGGCGGGAGATGGCCGCCGAGGCGGACAGTTCGTGCCGGATCGGCGAGGTCACGCCGAAAGGCCGGATCAGCCGAGCGGTGTCGAGCAGGAAGCTGACCCGAAAGATCGAACAATGGTGGCTGACGGCGTACGGGTTCGAGCCGAACCACCGATAACGATCGCCGGCAGCGCCTGGCAGTGGGTCGGTGGTCGCGTCGATCTTCTGGCGGTCGTCCGGCCAGAACGATCCCCAGCCCAACTTCAGACAATCGAGCTGATGCTCATCCATCACCTGCAGGAATTCATCGAGCATCTCCGCGGAGACCGGCTCGGTCAACCACATGTCCTCTTGGAGGTAGAGCACGTACTCGTGCGCGGTGGACAACTCGCCAACGGCCCGTTCCAATCGTTCGACGAAGCCGCCCGACCCCGTCAGGAGGTTCCGAGCCCGCACGTTCGGCTGTCCTTGATGCTCGGAGGCAAAGTAGATGACGAGGTCCTCGGGCAACGCTGCTCCGGCGAAGTGCATGACGGGTGGCCAGAAGCGTTGGTACCCATCGAAGGAATGCACCAGCACGACCAGTCGATCGCCACGAGTACCCGAGTCGGCCGAATCACGCCGAGCGAAGATCGCACGGGAGCGACGTCGGAGACCAAGCAGCAACCATCGTCCCCGCATCGCGCCGTGGACCACGTACCGGGTGATCGAAGCACGCAGGCTCATCGACGGCTCACTCGACGTCGATGACCAGCGTCACCGGTCCTTGATTCAGGAGCGAAACGTCCATGTCGGCACCGAAACGCCCGGTGGCAACCGGGATACCCCTGGCCGCGAGTTCCGAGACGACCGTCTCGATACAGGGTTCAGCCACGTCGGGCCGAGCAGCGTCGACGAAGGAGGGTCGGTTGCCCTTCCGTACGTCGCCGTACAGTGTGAACTGACTTATCACGAGCACGCTGCCTTCGACATCGACGACGGAAAGGTTCATCTTGTCATCCTCGTCGGAGAAGATGCGCAGCTTGGCCAACTTGTCGGCCAGCTTGATCGCCCCGTCGTTCGTGTCGCCGTGGGTGACGCCGACGAGGACCATGAGACCTCGGCCGATCTGTCCGACCACGATGCCATCCACGGTCACGCTGGCGTGCTCCACCCGTTGGACTACCGCTCGCATCCCCTTCTTCTCCTCGCTCCGGCTGCCGGATCTGGCTGCTCGATCCGGCTGCTCGATCCGGCTGCTCGATCTGGTTCCCTCGATCTGAGCGGCAACGCAGGTGAGCACGTCGTCGAGAGCAGTCCGAGGGAACTTCACCGTACCCTTACGTCGTTCTACCCGGCGGTGGTCCGCCACCCCCGCAACTGCTCGGATCGATCGCCGAGTCCTCGAAGGAAGACGGTCACGAAGGAAGCCATGTCCGACCAACGTCCACTCCGACTCGCCTATCTCTCCTATCGATCCAAGCCGACGGTCGGCGGGCAAGGGGTCTACACCCGCCACTTGACCAAGGCTCTCGCCGATCTCGGTCATCAGATCGAGGTGTTCTCGGGTCAGCCCTACCCAGTCCTCGACGACCGGATCACCCTGACCAAGCTTCCCAGCCTGGACTTGTTCAACGACCAGTATCCCGGCCGTTTCCCGGCCTATTGGGAGATCAAGACCAAAGCCGACATCCTCGAGCTCGCCACCTTCTCGACCGGGATGTTCCCCGAGCCGCTGGCCTTCAGCTATCGAGCCCACCAGGCACTGAAGTCCCGGGTCGGCGAGTTCGACCTGGTGCACGACAACCAGTGTCTGGGCTATGGCATCCTCGGCATCAACCGACTGCTACCCACGCTCGTGACGCTGCATCACCCCATCACGGTCGACCGGCGACTGGAGATGGAGGCCGCTCCCGACTGGCGCAAGCGACGAAGCATCGGACGCTGGTACGGATTCGTCAAGATGCAGGGTCGGGTGGCCCAGCGGATGCCCCGCATCGTGGTCGTATCGGAGAACTCCATTCAGGACATCCACAACGACATGGGTGTCGATCTCGACCGCATGCGACTGGTGCATGTCGGGGTCGACCCCGAACTGTTCAAACCGATCCCGGGCGTGACCCGGATCCCGGGTCGACTGATCACCACGGCCAGCGCCGACGTCGAACTCAAGGGGCTGCGCTTCTTGTTGGAGGCCATGGCCAAGATCCGCACGGAGCGACCCGGGGTCAGCCTGACCGTCATCGGAAGGGCCAAGCCCGGTGGCACATCGGCCAATCTCATCGACAAGCTCGGGCTGACCGATGCCGTCACCTTCGTGACCGGGGTCAGTGATGAACGCATCGTCGAGCTGTACGCCGAGTCCGAGTTGGCCGTCGTCCCCTCGCTGTACGAAGGTTTCTCGCTCCCGGCCATCGAAGCCATGGGCTCGGGAACTGCGCTGGTGGCCAGCGACGGCGGAGCCCTACCCGAGGTCACCGGAACCGACGGGGAGACGGTGCTGCGATGCCGGGCCGGAGACGTGGAGAGCCTCCGCCGAGCGCTGGAACGAGGCTTGGAGGATCCCGAGCTCCGAGCCAGGATCGGAGCCGCCGGCCGGAGCCGGGTCAGCGAGTTGTACACCTGGCGGCAGACCGCCTCGAACACCGTCGCCCAGTACCGAGAGGTCCTCGCGATGCGAGCCCGAGCCGAGGAGACCAGCGGCCGATGCTGACGGTCGACTACGACATCTTCGAACTCCGTCCCGGTATGCGTGTACTGGACCTCGGGGCCGGATTCGGTCGCCACGCCTTCGAGACGGCCCGCCGGGGGGCGACCGTGGTGGCCGCTGACCTTGCCCTCGACGAGATGCGGGCAACCAAGAACACCTTCGCCGCCATGTTCCTGGCCGGAGAGCTTCCCGATGACATCGCCACCACCACCGTGCAGGCCGACGGCCTGAGATTGCCCTTCGCCGATGCCTCGTTCGAGCGGATCATCGCCTCCGAGGTGCTCGAGCACGTGCCTGATGATCTCGGCGTGATGGCCGAATTGTTCCGGGTGCTGGCACCCGGCGGGCGAATGGCGGCAACCGTGCCGTCGGCGTTGCCCGAACAGATCTGTTGGTGGCTGAACGATGCCTATCACGCCCCCAAGAGCGAAGGTGGCCACGTACGCATCTACGGCGAACCGGAGCTGCGCACCAAACTGGCGTCGGTTGGCTTTGTTCCCGGCAGGAGTCATCGAGCTCACGCCCTCCACAGCCCGTACTGGTGGCTGAAGTGCGCCGTCGGTCTCCAGAACACCGACAACCCGCTGGTCAAGGCCTATCTCAAGTTCCTGACCTGGGATATCACCGACGCTCCGACACTCACTCGGACCGCCGATCGGGTCCTCAATCCGATCCTGGGCAAGAGCCTGGTGATCTATGCCGATCGGACGCCGGCACGATGATCAGCGAACCGGACGGACGCCTGCGCCCGCCCTCGGTTGCCGGTGTCGTCACCTCCGACGACATGCTGGCCACGGCTCGCACCATCATCGAGCTCCAGCTCCCGACCGGAATGATCCAATGGTTCCCGGGCGGTCACACCGACCCGTGGAATCATGTGGAGGCGGCGATGGCGCTGGCCACTTGCGGCTTCGAGCGTCAGGCCGAAGCCGCCTACCAGTGGCTGGTCGACATCCAACGTCCTGACGGCAGCTGGCACAACTACTACACCGAGACCGGGATCACCGACGCCAAACTCGACGCGAACTGTGTGGCCTACTTCGCCACCGGAATCTGGCATCACTATCTGGCCACCGATGACGTGGGCGTGTTGGACCGCTTCTGGCCGACCGTCCAGGCCGCCGTGGACTTCGTGATCGAACTCCAAACTCGCCGTGGAGAGATCATCTGGGCCCGACATCCCGACGGCACACCGTGGAGCTACGCCCTGCTCACCGGTTCGTCCTCCATCAGCCACAGTCTCGGCTGCGCCATCGAGATCGCCGGCGTCATGGGAAGGGATCGGCCCGAGTGGGAGGCCAGCCGAGCCGCGCTGGTCGACGTGATCCTCCACCAACCCGACGCCTTCGAACCCAAGGACCGTTGGGCCATGGACTGGTACTACCCGGTGCTGGCCGGAGCCGTGGTCGGCGACGACGCCGGCAAGCTCCTGGCGTCACGGTGGGATGACTTCGTGATGGAGGGCAAGGGGGTCCGCTGTGTGAGCGACCGTCCCTGGGTGACCGCAGCCGAAACCTGCGAGTGCGTGATCGCTCATGTGGCCGCCGGTGAACGTTCGAAAGCGACTGATCTGTTCACCTGGGCCAATGCCTTGCGGGACGACGACGGCCGTTACTTCACCGGCATGGTCTACCCCGAGTTGGTGCACTTCCCCGATCAGGAACGCAGCGCGTACACCGCAGCGGCCGTGATTCTTGCTGCCGACGCGCTCGAGGGTGCGAATCCGACCTCGACGCTGTTCCTGCCGGGCCGAAGCCCGGTCTCTGGGAGCGGGGCCAGCGAGTAACGTGAGTCGATGAAAATCGGCATCAACGGTTCCGGACT
>CALACD010000363.1 GCA_937890445.1 uncultured Acidimicrobiia bacterium
CCAACACAGCGATGACCAACACAGCGATGACCAACACAGCGATGACCGACACAGCGATGACCGACACAGCGATGACCGATTCGGAGGAAGGTCGCAACAAGCGCAAGGGCGGTCTGGTCAGGCTGCTCCTGACCGTCGCCGTGGTTCTCGTCGGGCTGGCGACGATGACGATCACGTCGCTCGCGCTCTTCACCGACAGCGCCCCCGTCAGTTCGAACAGTTTCGCCACGGGCACGATCGACATCACGGCAACACCGGCAACCGCCGTCGTCACGATGCCGGCCATGACCCCTGGGGATCAGGTGACCAATCCCCTCACGGTCACCAACAGCGGCAACCTCGAGTTCCGTTACGCGCTGACGTCGACCACCGACGAAGACGTGCTGGCCTCGGAGCTGCTCCTGACGGTCAAGTCGGGCGTCACCACCTGTGACGACGCCAGCTGGGCTGCCGACGGCACCACGCTCTACAGCGGCCTGCTCGGCACCACGACCACCCTGGACGTGCTCGGCTCACCCACGGCCGGCGCCGACGTCGGTGACCGCGTGCTCGCCGCGGCCGCATCCGAGATCCTCTGCTTCAACGTGACCCTGCCGCTGGCGACCACGTCGGGCCAGGGAGCGACCACCACGGCAACCTTCAACTTCGAAGCCGAACAGACCGCCAACAACCCCTGATCCAGCCGACCGGACATACGTTCATTGCCTTCTCTTCGAGATAAAATCCATATAATTTGTCTGAAAACGGAACAAACGTTCGATATACTTGACCCATGGACCGGCGGGACCTGATCGAACGAGAACTGGGCGAATCGTTCGAAGATCTCGAGAACGACGACGTGGCCGAGATGGTCCTGCACTTCGAGCAACTCCACGCCCGCGTTCAGGCGCTGCAATCCGAGGCCATCGCCGAACTCATCCGCCGCCGTTGCGTCAATCGTCGACGACACCGCAACGAGCGTCTGTGGTTGTCGTCGACACTGCGTCTTCCGGCACGAACGGTCGGTCACCGATTCAACCGGGCCGCCCTGCTCGACGGCATTCTGGCTCCGGCTGCTGACCTGCTCCACGCCGGCCGCATCGCACCACAACACGTCGACGAACTGGCCAAGCTCGCCGCCGACAAACGGTTGATCGAAACCCTCGAACGCGACCTCGACGTGCTGCTCGGCTGGGCCCGAACCGAACCGTGGCCCATCTACGTCCGGCTGCTCGAAGGCTGGGCCCAGATGATGGACGACACCGATCCGGAAACCGCCGACGAGCGCACCTTCGACCGGCGAGGCATCGCCTGGGCCCAAGGGCTCGACGGAGCCATCCTGGCCGAAATCGATACCACCGCCATCATCTGGGAACAGTGGCTGTCCGCCGCCCGCCCGATCTACGACCGCATGCTGGAACAAGACTGGGCAGCGGCCAAAGCCGAACACGGCGACCGAGCCCGCGGCTCCCACCTCACCCGCACCGACCGGCAACGTTGGCACGACGCCGCGTTCGAAGTGATCCGCCACGGCATCGCCAACCTGCAATCGAGACGGCCTGCAGCCGAGCCCCGCTTCGATGTCGGCATCACCGTCGACCTCGACACGATCGAGAACGAAGCACGCCGGCAGGCAGGCCAACCGACCCAACCACGAACCGCCGACGACGCCCACCACTTCCGCTGCACGACCGAACACGGCCTGCGGCTGTCGTCACGCACCGCGCTCTTCGCCGCCGTCGCCGGCACCATCCGCCGGGTCACCCTCGACCTCCCCAATCTCGACTTCGCCGTCTCGAAATCGACCCGCCTGTTCCGAGGCGAACTGCGCAAAGGGCTCATCATCCGAGACGGCGTCTGCGCCCATCCCGGCTGCCAGACCCCCGCCCACCGGTGCCAGGCCGATCACATCATCCCCTACCAGCACGGCGGACCCACCACCCCGGCCAACGGCCAGATGCTCTGCCCACCCTGCCACCGACACAAAACCAGACTCGAAGCCGAAGGCCTTCTCCCCCGAGCAGGACCGGAACCCTCGTTTACTGCCACTCCTCGACCGGGCTCCTGGCCTTCTATCGTCGGATCATGGACGACCAGTACTTCACTCCCGCCCTGTTCACCTTCCTGAGCGAACTCGCAGTCAACAACGACCGCACCTGGTTCAAGGCCAACCAACAACGCTTCGAAGCTGAAGTCCGCCAGCCTGCGCTCGACTTCATCACCGACTACGGCGACCAACGGTTACCAAAGCTCTCGCCCCATCTGGTGGCCGACTCCCGGACCGTCGGCGGATCCCTGTTCCGGATCCAGCGCGACACCCGCTTCAGCAAGGACAAGACCCCGTACAAGCTGAACACCGGTCTCCACTTCCGCCATGAGCAGGCCGCCGACGCCCACGCACCCGGTATCTATCTCCACCTCGAACCCGGCAACTGTTTCATGGGGGCCGGGCTCTGGATGCCGACGTCGAAGGTGGCCTACGCCGTGCGCGAACGGATTGCGGCCGAGCCGGCGGCATGGAGAGGGGCGGCATGGAGCAAGAAGCTGACCGAGTACTACGAGTTCGGCGGCGAGTCGCTGGTTCGACCGCCCAAGGGCTTCGACCCCGATCACCCCTTGATGGACGACCTGAAACGAAAGAGCTTCATGGTCACGAGCCGACTCGAGCAAGGAGACATCACCGCAATCGACTTCATGGACCGCTTCCATGATCGAGCCATGCGAACCCGACCGCTGCTGCGGTTCCTCTGCGAAGCCGTCGGCGTCCCGTTCTAGCGCCGTTCAGAACCGCCAGGGGTAGTGGTCGCGTCCGCTGTAGACGGTGGATGCGCCCAACAGTCGGGCCCGGGTGCTGTCGTTGGTTGCGGCATCGACGGCTGTCCACGCCATCGAGATGGCGCCTTCGATGGCGGCCTGATCGGCAACCGGGGTCTTGCAGAAGTCGGCGAACTCGGGTTGATGGTTGACCGCCGGGAACGAGTCGAGGCCGAGCATGGGATGAATGGTGGGCATCATCAGACTGATGTTGGCCATGTCGGTCGAACCGGATGCCGAGGCCGGTCGATTGCCGAAGACGCGACCCAGCGACTCGGCATTCCTGCGGTAGAACCGTCGGATCTCGTCGTCGGCAACGAACTCCGAATAGGGCAGCGTCAGGGGCTCGATGTCCAGGGTGGCACCGGTGGCCAGCGCGCCGGCCTCGAAGCACCGCTTCACCCGTGGCTCCAGTTTGGCCAGGGCCTCCAGGCTCGGAGCCCGCCAGAAGTAGCGGGCCGTGGCCTCACCGGGAACGATGTTGGCCGCCTCGCCTCCCCGGGTGACGATGCCGTGCAACTGATCGCCAGGTTCCAGATGTTGGCGGAGCAGCCCCAGACCGACCTGGGCCACCGTGATGGCGTCGGCCGCGTTGATGCCCAGATTGGGTGACACCGAGGCGTGAGCGGTCCGACCGTGGAAGTGGAAGTCACACTGGCTGATGGCCAGGGTCGGGAAGTCGTCGCCCTCGACCGGCGATGGGTGCACCATCATCGCCACGTGGCCGCCGTCGAACGCTCCCTGCTCCAGCATGATGATCTTGCCGCCCCCGATCTCCTCGGCCGGCGTTCCCAACACCCGGACCGTGATCCCCAGATCGTCGGCCACCCTGGCCAGACCGATGCCGGCCCCGACCCCGGCCGCCGCGATCACGTTGTGACCACAGGCATGACCGATGCCGGGCAGGGCATCGAGCTCGGCGCAGATCACCACCGTCAGCTCGCCCGTCCCATAGGTGGCGGAGAACGCCGTCGGCAAACCGGCCACCCCGGTCTCGATATCGAAACCGGCGTCGGACAATGCCGTGGCCACCGCGTCGGAGGTCCGGACCTCCTCGAAGGCCAGCTCGGGGTGACCCCACACCCGGTGGGACAGATCGACAAGCGCATCTCCCGCTTGGTCGAGCTCGGATCGGACGGCTTCCTTGGCCGTGGTCATGGGAAACATGCTCCTTCTCTCCACACGGCTCTCTCGTCGAACGGCTCTCTCGTCGAACCGCTCTCTCGTCGAACCGCTCTCTCGTCGAACCGCTCTCTCGTCGAACCGCTCTTTCGACGAGCGGCCCTGTGGGCCATACTCGCACGCAATGACCGCGAACTCCCGCGAGCCGCTCCGGTCGGTCTCCATTGCGCTCGATCTGCTCGAAGCCTTCCGGGGAGACAGCGAGCTGACAGTCACCCAACTGGCCGAGCGCGTCGGCGTGGCCAAGAGCACGGCGTCACGAACCTGCGCGCTGCTGCATGACCGAGGCATGCTCGAACGCACGGTCGGGGGCCGCTACCGGCTCGGTC
The DNA here is from genome assembly GCA_937890445.1 of uncultured Acidimicrobiia bacterium. Classification (GTDB taxonomy): domain Bacteria; phylum Actinomycetota; class Acidimicrobiia; order Acidimicrobiales; family SZUA-35; genus JAHECQ01. The sequence goes on from CALACD010000363.1 coordinate 4,305, forward strand.
CGAAACTGATGGAGTACGGCCACCTGGCCAAGCTCCGCCATGGGCTCAGCACCAAGGTGCGCATCCTGCTGACGGAGGTCCGAGACGCGGTCGGAGAGACCGTCCAACTGGGTGTCGCGGCCGGCGTCGACGTGCTCTACGTCGAACGCGTCGAGGCCGTGCGCAGCCTCCGTCACTCCAGCGAGAGCTACCGGTACACGGCCGTACATCGCTCCAGCAATGGCAAGGTGCTCGCGGCCTGGAACCCGGATCTGGCCGCGGCCCGCATCCGAGCCGGGTTGCCGGCCAGTACCGGCTACACCATCGTCACACCGGCCTTGTTTCTCGAGGAGCTGGAACGAGTGCGAAACCGGGGCTACGCCCGCAGTGTCGAGGAGAGCGAACTGGGCGGAGCCTCATTGGCCGTGCCCATCCATCGAGGTGCCGACGGGCCTGTCGTGGCCTCCCTCGGCATCGCCGGACCGACCCGTCGGATCACCAACTCCGAAGCCAGACACGTCCAGATCCTCCAAATCGCAGCCAATCAGTTGGGCAAGGCGATCGAAACCGGCGAGGTGACACTGCCGGTCTGGCCCGGGCCCTGATCGGCGATCTGGCGTTCGAGCATCCGACGAGCCCGAATGGGAGCGGTGTCGACACTCAACATGACCGGCTGCAGGAACTCGGGGCCACCGGCTCGATCGACGGCTCGCTGCTGAGCCTCGAGCATTGGCCGGTCCTGTTCGTCGAACGCGAAGCGCCGCATGGCCGAGAGCCGCTCGGCGATCGAGGTGTCGTCGTCAGCTGGCGCAACCCGATCCGAGATGCGCACCGCGCAGAAGTGGTAGTAGCAGGTGTCCTTGCTCGACGGCGTGATCAAATGCGTCCCACGAACCAGCAACCCCTCGCTGCGAGGTGAACCCGGCTCGGTGATCCCGGCATCGTGGCGCAGGTTGGCCGGTGCATCCCAACGCATCTCCGACCACGAGTCGACATTGGCTCGGTCGTTCTTGAACATCAGATCGAACATCGGGGTCGGAGCAACATCACCCCGCGTGCGATTCACGTAGAGGGTGTTGCCGTCCTCGACGATCTCCAGTTCGACGTCGAGTGTCTCGGGGTTCCCCAGGATTCCCCGATGGAGGAACGATGCGTGGCTCAGGTCCATCAAGTTGTCGACGACCAACCGGTAGTCGGCCTCGAGCGTGATCCAGTCCCGCTTGCTGGCCGTTCCCGGTGCTCCCGGATCGAGGTAGGAGAAGTCCGGGATCAGCGAGACATCGGGCTCGTCGTAGCCCATCCACACCCACAGCAGGGTGTGGGACTCGACGACCGGGTACGAGCGGACCTTGAGAGCAGCCGGGATCCGCCCCGTGCCGTGCGGGTTGACCACGCAATCGCCCGTCTCGTCGAACTGCAGCCCGTGGTACGGACACTCGAGGTTGTTGCTACCTTCGCACACTTGGCCCATGCTGAGCGGGGCGAACCGGTGCGGGCACTGATCGGCCAGCCCAGCCACCGCACCATCGTGACGACGGTAGATGGCCACCGGCTCATCGCAGATGGTCCGAGAAATGGCCTGACCGGGTTCGAGAGTCTCGGCCCAGGCGGCCACATACCAAGCGTTGCGCAGATACTCCATGGATGAACGATCGTCGAACGATCACCATCGGACCAGCGGTCCGTTGCCGAGCGGCGAACAGCTCGAGGGAAGGTCAGTCCCAGGTGCCGAACTGGTAGACCTGACCCGGCAATTCACGCCAGCGGCTGAAGACCTCGACATCGCCCGACACCTCGACATCGACATGGGGGCGACCCCACAGGGCGAGCAGCACCTGGACCGCCGGGCCTCGTACGTTGGCGTGACCGGCCGCACCGCTGTCGGCGGCCTCGGATACCACGTCGACCGATCCGATCGATTCGCCGTCCGACGACAGCAACTGGGCCGTGATACGCCCCGGGTCCTCGGCGGCGGCGCGGCGGATGGCGGGCAGGAAATAGCCAGCCACGTAGCCGACCGAATCGGCCGCGTCGTCGTCGCCGAGAGCGTGGGGATGACCCAGCGCCGCTTCGACATCGAGACGGTGTACGCCGATCTCCGACGACGCGTGCCACGCCCACAGGCCGAGGTTGCCTGGGCCGCCTGTGATCGAGAAGTAGCACTCCTTCGTCTCATCGGCGGCGGCGACGTCCATGGTCGCATGGATCCACGTCGCCAACTCTTCCGGGGCGACGCCAGTCGGCAACTCCTGGGTAGCAGCCAGGGCTCGAACACGGGCCGTCGTGTCATCGGGGCGGCAGGCCATCATCGACCCCCAGAACACCCCGGTTCGACCGACGTGGACCATGGCGTTGTACACCGTCCAGCCCGGACAGTTGGGCACCGGCAAGACCTGCTCGTCGGGTGTCCGGCCCATGATGTAGTCGATTGCATCGCGGGCGATCTGAATGCGACGCTCGAAGCTGGGCGTGGGAGCCGAGGGCGAGGGTGTCACGACAGCGGCGCCTTGGTGGCACCGGCCGGCTTGTGCGGTCGGGCAGCCTCGGCTGCATCCTTGATTGCATCGACCACCCGTTGCATGTTGACCCGATGTTCGGCCAGACGACGTTCGATGATGCGAGGCTCCTTGTCCGGCATCGACTCGATCGCTGTCGTCATGCCCGACGGGCCGGGCCCCAGGATCAGACGGTAGCGCAGGCGGGTGGCACCGGCGATCGACTCCAGCTCGAAGCGCCACTGCGCTCCCGGGTTGCCGATATCGGCGGTCACCCAACCGAAGCGTCGGTTCTCCTCGTACTGATCGATGAAGCAGGAGACGTCCCACTCGCCGATGGCGGCGTGCGTGTTCGAGCCGATGAACTCCGCCCCCAGGGACGGACCGTCGAACCCGTCGGCCCACCGGGCACCCACGAACTCCTCGCTGGACTCGGCGCCGACGTTGATGTCGTTGACGAAGGGCCACGCGATGGTGGCCGGGGCCTTGATGTCGACCTCCACCACCACGCCCGGACCGTCGGCCAGGGTCGGAGGGTCGCTGGGCCCCTGCTCCCAGGTTCGGGAGAACCCATCGACGTAGGTGATTTCTCGAGCCGGCAGACGAGGAGCGGCCTTGAACTCGCTGCCCTTCATCCAGGCCACGGGGAGCATGGCGATCTGGGTCATGCCGTCGGGAATGCCCAACAGTTCGGCCAGGTCGTCCTGGCGGGACAGGATGGCGGTGGTCCAGGCCGTTCCCAGACCTCGGGCCCGCAAGGCCACGCAGAAGCTCCACACCGACTGGATGACCGAATCGAACAGGCCGGGACGGCCACTCCCGTCGTGGGTGCCGATGATGGTGGGGATGACGATGGCCGGAACCTCGGCCAGGTGGGTGGCCAGGAAGGCGGCCGAGGCCATCACCTTCTCCTGGGGATGACCGGTGCCGGCGAGCTTGTCGTGTGACTCGATCATCCACTGACCTGCCGACTCCAGATAGATCTCGGCCAGACGGTCCTTGACCCGTTGGTCCCGCACCACGATCCAACGCCGACTGCCCTGGTTGCCGCCCGACGGTGCCTGTTCGGCGATGTCGATGCAGTCCAGGAGGATCTGTTGGTCGACCGGGCGTTCGAGGTCGAGACGGCGACGCACGGCCCGGGTGGTCATGAGCGCCTTGTCGACGGAGGTCACATCGATGGGCGTGGTCGGAATCTCGATCATCGATTCAGGCTCTCAGTTGGGCAACGCCGCACCCGAGGTGGGCGACAGCTTTGCGTTGGCATGGTCGCGAGCGGCCTTGGCCAGATCCTTGAACTCTGCTCGCTCGTCATCGTCGAGCACGTCGAAATCGGCGGCGTGCAACTGGTTGGCAGCCGCTTCGATCTGGTCGCGGCGCTCTTTCATCGGAGCGCCGTCGGGATAGGGCTCGGACCACCCGAAGAACTTGGCGTTCCAGGCCCCGGTCGGCCCGCTCATGATGGCCTCCAACGGCGACATGCCGGCTGCCATCACGGCCACGCTGAACCGGGCGAACCCGAGCTCTCGCATGGTCTGCACCGCCAGCATCGTCCGACCTGGGCCCGGCTCGGGTCGAGCCTGATCGCGCCATCCGACGAAGGTCGGCGCACCGAGCGGACTGGCGGCATCGATGACCCGCTCGGCCAACTCACCGAGACGAAGGGTCCCGTCGAAACCATCGAGATGGTCGACCCCCCACTGGGCACAGATGGTGGCGTAGATCGCCGCGCCCTCGTCGGGGCGCATCACGGCTCGTCCGGAACGAACCTGGGTTGCCAGGTAGTCGGGGTCCCAGAAGAAGGCGGCACCGACGACGTTGTCGACCGGGCAATCACCCAAGACGCCGAGCCTGCCGATCGCATAGCCCGGGATGCCATCGGGCATTCCGGCC
>CALACD010000364.1 GCA_937890445.1 uncultured Acidimicrobiia bacterium
GCGAAACCGTGGGAAGTCAGGTCATTCGAGGCCATGCCTTATTGTGTAAGGCGCCGGCGTTCGTGGCAAGGGGAACCTGGCTGGGCCGGCGAGTGCAGGATCAGTCGGACCAGGGGGCGCTGCTCTCGGTGGGGATGCCGTAGGACGCAATGGCGTCAGCTGCAACCTGGCGCTCGACCACGCCGAGTTGGGCGAGTTGGGCGAGCACGGTGACCACGATGTTGGGGGTGTCGATCTCGAAGAACGATCGAAGTGCCTCACGGGTGTCGCTGCGACCCATTCCGTCGGTGCCGAGCACGGTGAAGGGTCGTTGGACGAACCGTGCCACTTGCTCGGGCACGGACCGCATGTAGTCGCTGACGGCGACGACCGGCCCGGGGCCGTCGTCGAGGATCTCGGAGACCCGGGAGCGACGCGGGGCGTCGGTCGGGTGGAGGCGATTCCATCGTTCGACCTCCAGGGCTTGTTCTCGCAACGCCTTGTAACTGGTGACGCTGTAGAGCTCGACCCCGATACCCCATCGCTCGGCCAGGTCGGCCTGGGCCTGACGGGCGGCTCCCTGGCTCGAGCCCGAGAACAGGACCGACGCTCGTGTCTCGACGCCGCCCCAACCATCCGACAGCCGGTAGATGCCATCGAGAATGCCCTGTTCGACGCCGGCCGGCATCGCCGGTTGGTCGTAGTTCTCGTTGTAGAGCGTGAGGTAGTAGAAGACGTCCTGGTTGTCGACGTACATGCGGCGGAGGCCGTCCTGGATGATGACCGCCACCTCATAGGCGAAGGCCGGGTCGTAGGCCTGGCAGGCCGGCACCGTCGAGGCCAGGAGAAGACTGTGACCGTCCTGATGCTGCAGGCCCTCGCCGGCCAGCGTCGTGCGGCCCGCAGTTGCTCCCAGCAGGAAGCCCCGAGCCCGGGAATCAGCCGCCGACCAGATCAGATCGCCCACTCGCTGGAAACCGAACATCGAGTAGAAGGTGTAGAACGGCACCATCGGGATGCCCTGGTGGGCATAGCTCGTCGCCGCTGCTGTCCAACTCGCCATCGAGCCGGCCTCGGTGATGCCTTCCTCCAGGATCTGGCCGTCGCTGTCCTCGGTGTAGCTCAGGAGCAGCTCGTGATCGACGGGTTCGTACTTCTGTCCGAACGGGGCGTAGATCTCGAACTCTCGGAACATGGAGTCCATGCCGAACGTACGAGCTTCGTCGGGGACGATGGGCACGACACGCTCGCCGAATCCGGTTTCGCGCATCATCTCGCGAAGCATCGAGGTGAACACCATGGTCGTGCTCACTTCTCGACCCCCGGACCCTTCCAGAAAGGTCTTGAAGGGAGCGTCGGTCGGCATCGGGAGGGGGCGTCGAGTCTTGATGACTCGTTGCGGCAGCGGCCCATCGAGCGCAGTACGTCGTGCCTGCATGTACTGGTACTCCGGGGAGTCGATCGAGGGACGGAAATAGGGTGGGACCCCGTCCTCGAGTGACGCCTCGCTGATCTCGTCGTGCAGGTTCAGTCGGTCTCGGAGTTCCAGCATCTGCTGTTTGGTCATCTTCTTGATCTGGTGGGTTGCGTTGCGGGCTTCGAACCCCGGGCCGAGTGTCCAGCCCTTGACCGTCTTGGCCAGGATCACGGTCGGCTGTCCGACGTGTTCGACCGCGGCCTTGTATGCCGTGTACACCTTCGGATAATCGTGCCCGCCACGAGGGAGTGCCGCCAGGTCGTCATCGCTGAGGTGCTCGACCATCTTGCGAAGCCGGGGGTCGGGACCGAAGAAGTTCTCCCGGATGTAGGCGCCGGTCTCGACCGCATAGCGCTGGAACTCGCCGTCGACCGTCTCGTTCATCTTGTTCAGCAGGACACCGTCGACGTCGCGCAGGAGAAGCTCGTCCCAACGGCCGCCCCACACGACCTTGATGACGTTCCAACCGGCGCCCCGGAACACTCCCTCGAGTTCCTGGATGATCTTCTCGTTGCCTCGCACCGGTCCGTCGAGCCGTTGCAGGTTGCAGTTGACGATCCAGGTGAGATTGTCGAGACCATGTCGGCCCGCCAGTGAGATCGAACCAAGGGTTTCCGGTTCGTCGCACTCGCCGTCACCGAGAAAGGCGAAGACGCGCGACGCCGAGGTGTCGTCGATGCGGCGGTTGTGGAGGTACTTCAAGAACCGGGCGTGGTAGAGCGAGTTGATGGGACCCAGACCCATGGAGACGGTGGGGTACTCCCAGAAGTCGGGCATGAGACGGGGGTGGGGGTAGCTGGAGAGCCCGTTGCCGCCGACCTCCATTCGGAAGTGGTCGAGTTGTTCCTCGTCGAGGCGGCCTTCGAGAAAGGCGCGGGCGTAGATGCCGGGAGCGGCATGGCCCTGGAAGTAGACGGCATCGCCCGGTGTGCCGTCTTCCTTGCCCCTGAAGAAGTGGTTGAATCCGACCTCGTACAGCGAGGCCGACGATGCGAACGTGGAGAGATGTCCACCGATGCCGTCGGCAGTCTTGTTGGCCCGGACCACCATGGCGGCAGCGTTCCAGCGAATGAAGCCTCGGATCCTGCGCTCGAGGTGTTCGTCGCCGGGGAAGAAGGGTTGATCCTCGGTGGGGATCGTGTTGACGTAGTCGGTGGTGACGGGCATCGCCGTCCCGACCTGCAGCTCACGAGCTCGTTGGTTCAGCCGGCCCAGGAGGTAGCGTGCCCGGGTCTTGCCCGAGGTCGACGCCACTGCCTCCAACGACTCGAGCCACTCGGAGGTTTCCTGGGAGTCGATGTCGGGGAGTTGACTGAGGAAACCTTCGATGCTCATAGGAGTATTGTTGCAGGCCTCGAACCGTTAACGGGGACAAAGCTGGCAGAGTTGAGGGATGCGGATCTACACCGATGGGGCGTGCTCGGGCAATCCTGGCCCGGGTGGATGGGGATGGATCGCCGACGATGGCCGATCGGGCTCCGGTGGCGAGCCCCAGACCACCAATCAACGCATGGAATTGGCCGCAGTTCTCGACGCGCTCGGCACGGTGTCGGGGCCGATCGAGATCTATTCCGACTCGACCTACGTCGTCAACTGTTTCAAGGACCGCTGGTACGAGGGGTGGCGCAAACGAGGTTGGCGAAACGCCAACAAGAAGCCGGTCGCGAACCGAGACCTGTGGGAACCGCTGATCGACCTGTATCTCGAGCGCAGTGACGAGGTCCAGTTCTTCTGGGTGAAGGGGCACTCGGGTGATCCAATGAACGACGAGGCGGATCGACTCGCGGTCGCTGCATCGGCTGCCTACAAGCCTTCTGGCGGCCAGACCGGGGGTCCGTTCGACAAGATCGCGGCTCCCTGGCCGCTCGAACGTACCTTGTGGGCAGTCGGTGTGACCGAACTCGATGCCGAGGGCCGGGCCCGGCTCGACCAACTCGTTCGTGGACTCGAGCCGGGGCACGACGTGTTGCTGTCCGGTCTGCGGCGGGGAACCGAGTTGACGGCGGCGGAGATCGGTCGTGCCCACGGGGTCGACCTGGCCGTCGTCCTCCCGTTCGAGGATCCTGCTCGGGACTGGTCTCCGTTGGATCGTGACCGCTTCGACGCGATGCGGGCCGCGGCCGAGTGGTGCCTGGTGCTTCCCGGCGATCGTGCACAACCGGGCAAGGCCGTCGAGCAACGCAATGTGTGGGTCGCCACAACCGTCGTCGGCGCCCTGGTCATCGGTGAGGAAGCGCTGGCCCGGGACCTGGACGAGGCCGGCTTGACCGTCCTTGACTGACCGCAGCCGGAGGTTCAGCTGACGGCGAGGAGGCGGAGTGCCGCGTAGGCGGCATTGGACTCCCGGCGGAGCTCCTCGGCCAGTTCCCGCATCTCGGTCGATCCAGCAACCGATCGTTGCTCGGAGAGGATGGCGCGATGGCTGTCCTTGATCTCCTGCCAGGTGGCGTCGGGTCCGAGCCCGAGCATCTCGAGATGCGGCAACGCCTCGGGTCCAACGGGACCGTCGGTGCTGAGGTCGAAACTGGTGTGCTCTCGAACACTGGCATCGTTGGTTCGGCGCTCCTCGAGGAAGGCCGAGGGAGCGTCGTAGTCGACGGGCTGGTCGAAGGGTTCGCTGATCGGCTGGGGGCGCTTGGGGCGCAGCGCTTCGGGCACCATCAGAGATGCCGGAGCATGGTAGGTGTCGGCCTCGAAGGCGGTCGGTTCGAAGGCGGTCGGTTCGAAGGCGGTCGGTTCGAAGGCGGTCGGTTCGGGAGCACCGAGTCCGTAGGTAGCGCCGCCGGTGGTGTCGTCGTCTTCCCGAAGCGTCGGCGAGAGGAACTGGTCGGGGATCGGGGCGCCGCTGCTGAGCTCGTGCACCGAGCCGGGAATGATCGGGGACACGTACGGCGCCGGTGGCATCGCTGT
>CALACD010000365.1 GCA_937890445.1 uncultured Acidimicrobiia bacterium
TCGACCGCTGTGTCATGGTGACTCGTCCTCAGCCCGGCCTCGAACGTGATCTGGCCGTACTCAAGGACATCAATCGGTACCGTCAGTCGTCGTTGTCGGTCGGTGCAGTGATCCAACACGCCGGCCTGGTGGCCGAAGGTGATGTGGTACGAGAGCTGTAGTCATCGACCTCGGGTCGGCCGAGCTCAGGGGTTCGCGCCGACTCCGTCCTCGTCGTCGAGTTCGGCCAGGAAGGCGGTGCCCTCATCGCAGTCGGCGGCAATCGGGCACCAGCGACAACCGATACCGGGCGACTTCTGCGCAGGGCGCTGGGTGACTGCCACCAGTTTCTCCACCGCATCGACCACTCGCATGGCCGTCGACCAGAGAAGCTCTTCGGTGACCGCTTCGGTTCGAGGCTGCCCGGCCTCGAGGTAGTAACTGACGACAAGACGGGGCGGAATCCCGATCTTGAGGGTCTCCAACAAGGCATAGAACCGGAGATCCTCGATGTGGGACATGTTCGGCCGGCCGGTCTTGTAGTCGATGAGGACCTTACCGGCCTCGTTTCCTCGGGCTCGGCCGAGACTGAGGTCGACGGCTCCCTGGAGCACGACGGAGTCGTCACAGAGATCGGCCCGTACCCTCGACTCACTCACCGGAACCCACTTGCGGCTGATCGGTGGGAACGTGTCCATGAACGTGGCGACGACGTCGTTGACGCTCGACACCAGGTCGGCTCGTTCGGCCTCGCCCAGTTGGGCAATGAAGGCCCCGATGCTGCGCTCCTCGGCTTCGAGACGGTCGAGGGCATCGTGCACCAGGTCGAGTGGTGTGGGGGTGCCTCGGCGCCCGATGAGGAGTTCGATGGCCTTGTGGGCGATCGTTCCTCGAGCTGAGGCGATGCTCCACTCGAAGGGCTCCGCCTCGTCGGCCACGAAACGAGCCTCGCAGCCGTGGATCATGGTCAGACGCCGTTTGGAGACGAAGAGGGTCCCGTCGGGGTAGTCGTCGGCGAAGGGGCGAATCGAGACCTCGAGCTCGTGGCGCAGATGGTCCCGAAGATCATCGCGAAAGGTCGGTCGGGTCGTGGAACCCAGTTCGTCGAGAATCTGCTGCTGTGCCGGGTTGAGTCGGGGTCCCAGCGGGATCTGTTCACCTGCCATCACCGTCACCCACCCAGTATGTCTGTCACACCCCAGCGTCATACTGATGGCTGTGGAGATGTGGACGTACCGACCGGCGAGCAAGGACATCCGATGACGTCGCTCGAGTTCGCCGAGCTCGCTCGACGGCTGGGTGCGGTAGTCCGAACCGCCGGGTTCGAGCCGCCCAGTTTCCGGAGCCCGCCACGTTCGCCGGCCCACACGCGGGCACTGGTGCGCCAGAGCGGTGGCTCGGTCACCGTCTCGGTTCGGCTGAAGAACCGGTCGTCGCTCGCAGTGGCCGCCGATCTGATCGACGGTGTCATCGCCGCCAACGCCGTTGTCGGGCAACCGGCAGGTCATCTCCGCGATCAGCTCTGGCAGGCGGCGGACGATGTTCTCCTGCCTCGGGTGCCCTCGACGTCTCGACCGCTTGCGGCCTAGGTCGGCTTAGGTCGCAGTGGTCCTATCGGCTGGCTGGCTCTTCTGATCGATACGCCCCTGCGGCCGAAGGGGGCAGAGGGAGCTGTACCTCTCGATGGTCGCCCGCGACGGCCAGGAACCCCCGACCAGGACGCGGTTTGGCTGAAAGCTGTCCTCGGAGTTGTCCCCCGAGACCGACTGCCGCCCCATCGAGGCTGCTGGTCGGCGCCAACAGCAGTCCGGCCCGATGGGTGGGCAAGGCCGAGCGCAACTCGTGCCGGCCCGTCAGGAAGTCGATGGGGCCAGCGAGGAAGATGGCAGCAGGCTCAGCTCGGTGAAGCAGCGCGAGATCGAAGGATGCGGGATCGATGCGCTGAGCATCATCGCACAGGATCACCAAGGGGCTGCCGTCGCTGCTCATCGGAAGCCCTTGCAACATCGAAGCGATGTCGGTCGGTCCGGCGACGAAGTCGACCCCGACCGCCGATGCAAGAGGGGATCTCCTCGAGCCCAAGAGCGCAACGGTCGTCCAACCGAGGTGCCGAGCCAGGAAGGCGATACTGGCCAGTGCCGAACTCCGACCGCTCTGACGAGGGCCGGTGACGGCCACCACCGGGCCGTCCTCGTCGAGGTCCAGCCAAGCCACGTCGCCAGTGTTCGTGTCCACGCCCACCGGCAGCGGACGGCGCAACCCGGGTGGTTGTTGGAGAACGACGCGGGCTCGCAGATCTGCCATGGCCAGCGGCCAAGGCACGTTGACGAGGGTCGTCGCCGACGGCCGGGGTCGGGAGGAGCGGTGCGAGATCCGGAGCCGATGCGCGAGGTCGGCGCGCTGGGATGACCCCGCCGGGCCGGAGTCGCCGACCAGGGCGAATTGGGTCAGGCGTTTCGCGGCCACATCGATCGCTCGGCCCATCGGTCCGAGATCCGCCACCAGATGCCGAGGCGCTCCATAGGCCACGGGGTTGGTTTCGCCCGGCAGCGCGAACACGAATCGCCGTTCGAAGCTCAGGCCGAGACGGGAATCGGCCAGTGATGGCAAGCCTGCGAGCAGGATCTGGAGTCCGGTTCCGGGCGCTTCGGCGACGAGTTCGACGAGCGGACCCAGCAGCACCGAGCCTGTGTCCTCGGTCCGGCGCACCAGACGATCGGCGCCGGCAATCACGACCATGATCTGCGCGGTCCGGTCTCCGGTCGCATCGCTGAGCTGTCGCACCGTGGAACACCCGTAGTCGGCCAGGAGAGCCCGTCGGCGGGACACCTCATCGTGCAGATGGGCCAGAAGGCGTCGAGCCAGATCATCGTCCCGACTGGCGATGGTGCCGACATGGGGCAAGTCGGCCAGGGCGGCCAGGCCGCTGCCATCCAGATCGATGGCATGGAGATGGAGGTCGCCGGGCGATCGGTTGATGGCGGCGGCGGTGGCGATGGAGCGGAGCACATCGGCCATCCCTGCCCCGGCCTCGCCCAGGAACAGCATCCGCTCGTCGGCGTCATCGAGGTAGATCACGTCCTGCCGTTGTTGATCGGGGCAGTCCTGCAGTCCGATGGGGACACCACCGATCGCGTTCGGTCGGTGGCGGCGCAGGAAATCACCCAGGGGGACCTCGGTCGGTAACGGCGGAGGCCAAGGCAGAGACGTGCCGGTCCAACCGACCGCCATGGCAGCTGCATGCAGAACACCGGTCAGGGCATACATGTCGGTCTCTTCCAACGGCACGCTGGGACGGCGGGCCTCGGTGCGCCCCGGGGTCAGGTCGGACACGGTGACGCGGCGCACTGCGGCGACGCCGGGCGTCGACGGCAGATCCCGGCGGCGACCAGCAACACGAGCCGTCTGGAAGTCGACGAGCTCCCCGCCCGGAAATCGGACGAAGGCTCGGCCCACCTGGGTGTCGGAGATGCCGGCCGCGACGTCGGTATCGAGGACGACCTTGCTGTGGCTGGGCTTCATCACTCGAAGGCAGACCCGAAGACCGGCGTTGGCATCGACCTGAGGCGGCAGTTGACCCTCGAAGTTCTGGGTCACGAGGAGCAGGTGAACCCCCAGGGCGCGACCGATTCGGGTCACCCGGATCAGTTCCTGCAGGCGGGCTCGTCCGGTCTCGGTCGCCAAGAGTTCGCTGAACTCGTCGACCACGATCAGGAGTCGTGGCAGCGGCGGGAGCTGCGGTCGAGTGGAGCGCGCCGCCCGGTAGGCGTCGAGATCGCTGCCGATGCCGGCGAACAGCGTCTGGCGGCGGCGCTGCTCCGCGTCGAGTAGATCGATGGTCCGTGAGAAGTGCTCGATCTCGAGGTTGGTGCTGAGCGCAATCACATGCGGCAGTCGCGCCGTGAGCCCGTGATCGACGGCGCCCTTGAAGTCGACGACCACGATGGCCAGATCATCGGGGTGATTGTCGAGACAGAGCGAGGTCAACAACGTCAGGAGGAATTCCGTCTTCCCCGAACCCGACATCCCCCCGACCAAACCGTGGGGTCCGTGTTCGGCGATGTCGATCACCAGCGGGACACCGGCCGCCACCCCGACGACGGCCCCGGTACGAGGAGACAGGCGTTGCCACCGCTCGACCACGTCGTCGCAACCGATGGCCGCCATTCCGGGAAGATCGACCAGGTTCACGATCTCGGGCATCGCTCGATGGTCGCCAGAGGCTCGCAGCGAGGCCAGCCGCCGGGCTGCCAGTTCGGCGGCCTGAACCGTGAGTTCAGGGCTCGAGACACCGTCCAATCGGACCTGATCGCAGCTCTCGTAGCTGTCGTGCTCGGCGTTGGC
>CALACD010000366.1 GCA_937890445.1 uncultured Acidimicrobiia bacterium
CGATCACGAGAACCCGATCACGAGAACCCGATCACGAGAACCCGATCACGAGAACAGGGTCGCCAGCGCCCAGATGCTGGCAATCAGCCCGATCAAGATCTGGAGGAGGCTGCGACCGAGAGGGGCCCGCGCCAAGGAGCCGTCCTGAGGTTGTTCCGGAGGCCGCACGAGAGCCAGGAAGGTGCCGACCAAAAGGGCCCCCCCGATGGCCAGCGTGAGATAGGGGAGGAGATCGTCACCGAGAAACATGGAATGCCAAAACTCTTTCTCAAGTCAGCGAGTGCCGACGCCGATGATATTCCCAAGCCGGTGGTCATCGCCCACACCGGTCCGGGGTACTGAGCGGGAGTTGCTACTCCCTCCACACGCATCGCCGCCAACACCCACGGGTGTTGGAAGCACCGGCAACTCCCGCTCACCCCACCCGGTTCTCCTCGTTCGAGGCGAACGTGTGACGGCGGTGATCACGATCGGAGCCGAGGTTCGAGATCGAGGTCGGTCACTTCCGATGTCAGCGACGTGGCCCGAAAGCTCGTAGCGGATTCCGGTCCCTGAATCGTCGTGTAGCCGGTAGTGGCACCAGTGGTCTCGTCGAAACAGATGACGGTCGACAGCCCGTAGAGCGATCCGGTCACCGCGGTTCTCGCGATGAGTTGGAAACACCCAGCCTCCTGCCCCGGGTACACGTCGTGAGTCCCGCCGGGGCCGACCACCGCAGCCAACACGGCCCGCTCCTGGGCCGGCGTCGGGGCCGGCGTCGGGGCAGCACATCCGACCTCACCGGACTCGAGGATCTCACAGCTGCGCTGGCCCGAGGGATCGGTCACCAGCGCGGTGCGGCCCATCTGTTCGATGGCTCGATCGGCGGTGCGTGCGTGATGAACCGATGACCGTTCGATCTGTCCGCTTCGTGTGCGCTCGATGATGCCATCGATGGCGTAGGGGCCGACCCGGCTCCGCTCCCATGCGTCGAGAAGCGCCGTCGGCTCGATGACCGAACGCGTCGACACGATCGTGGTCGTCGGTGGGAGAGTCTCACCGTCGAACGCCTGCGACGCGGCGAAGACGATCCCGGCCCCGAGGGCTCCTGCCGCCAGCGCGGCCACGACCTGGATGCTCCGATGCACGCCTCGACGATAGATCAGGCCGGTGTCGACGCGGTTCTCTTGCCGTGGCGGCTCGTGCCCGGAGACCAGGCATGGCTAGTGTCGCCCTGATGCCAGCAATCGAAGACGAGACGTCGCAGAACGAAGAGCTCATCGCGGCTGCAACCGTGCTACTCCTGCGTGAGGAGCGTGACGAGCTCGAGGTCCTGATGCTGCGCCGCAACTCGAAGATTGCCTTCGGCGGGATGTGGGTCTTTCCCGGCGGTCGAGTCGACGATCACGAGTTGGGTCCCGACGAACTCGAGTCAGCGCGGACCGCGGCTGCCCGCGAGACCAAGGAAGAGGCAGGTCTCGATCTCGACCGGAATCAATTGTTGACCTGGTCGCACTGGCAGCCGCCGGCGGCCAAGGACATGGTGAACCGCAAAGGACCGCTCCGCCGGTTCTCGACCTGGTTCTTCGTCGCTGCTGCGCCGTCGGGTGAGGTTGCCATCGACCACGGTGAGATACACGAGGATGCATGGATGCGACCGGCGGTGGCGATGGAAAAGCACCAGGTCGGCGAGATCGAACTCGTGCCCCCGACCTGGATCACGTTGTATCAGTTGGCACAACACTCGACGATGACAGCTGCCTTGGACTGGGCTGCTGCCACAGAGCCAGCGCGCTTTTGGACCAAGCCGCTCGGCAAGCAACCGCCGGTGTTGGTCTGGGAGGGTGACGCTGCCTACGAGAGCCTCGAGTCCGAGGCGGTCGGGGGCCGAAATCGCCTGACCTTGCACCCAGATGGCTGGTTGTACGAACAGCACTAGCGCCGGGCGGTCACAGCGGCCACGACCTGTTGCGGTAGGGTAGGAGTAGCTTGCTCGTGCCCATCCCGGGGTCTGGGCCGAAATCAATGGAGACCTCGTGTCCACTTCATCCGGCGCCGCTGGTGCCGTCACGTTCGCCAACCTTGGCGTGCCCGCAGACCTGGTCGATGTTCTGCAGCGACAGGGCATCACGCGCCCGTTCGATATCCAGGTCGCAACCATCGCCGATGCGCTGGCCGGACGAGACGTACTGGGACGAGCGCCGACAGGGTCGGGCAAGACGCTCGCCTTCGGCATCCCGTTGATCGCTTCGCTGGTCAAGGCCAAGCCGAAGCGGCCAACGGCCATGGTGTTGTCGCCGACCCGAGAACTGGCCGAGCAGATCCGCCGAGAGCTCGAACCGCTGGCGGCGGCCCGTGATCGAACCGTGCTCTCCATCTATGGTGGCGTCGGTTTTCGTGACCAGCTGCAGGGATTGCGCAATGGAGTCGACGTGATCGTGGCCTGCCCGGGTCGATTGGTGGACCTGCTGGATCAGGGAGCGCTCTCCCTCGATGCTGTTCGGTCGGTCGTTGTCGACGAGGCCGACCGAATGGCCGACATGGGCTTCTTGCCCTCCGTCCGCCAACTCTTGGATCTGACGTCGCCGAAACGACAGACGGTGCTGTTCTCCGCCACGTTGGGCAAGGAAGTTCAGGTCCTGACCGACCGATACCAGGTCGATCCGGTCACGCACGAGGTGGGAGAGACGGAGCCCGATCTCACGTTGGTCACTCATCGTTTCATCAAGACCGAAAAGCTGATCAAAGTCGACCTGGCCGCCCAGCTCATCGACGAGGCCGGTCCGACCGTGGTCTTCTGTCGAACTCGCCACGGCGTCGACCGGGTGGCTCGCCAGCTGAAGCAGGCCGGGGTCAAGGCTGGTTGGATCCACGGCGGACGAAGTCAGAGCCAGCGCGACTCAGCCCTGTATTCCTTCACTCATGGCAAGGTCCAGGCGCTGGTGGCCACCGATGTGGCAGCCCGTGGCATTCACGTCGACGGGGTCGAATGCGTGATCCATTTCGATCCACCAGAGGATGACAAGGCCTATACCCATCGTTCCGGGCGCACGGCGCGAGCCGGTGCCGGAGGGCTGGTGGTGTCCTTCGTCAACAGCGATCAGGTGAAAGAAGCTCATCAACTGCAACGCCACATCGGCCTCACGCAGGAGATCGAGGAGACGCCGGCCATTGCCGAGCGCCCAGTCGTGCAAGAGGAGCGGCCGGTGGCTCGCCGCAAGCCACAAGGTAATCCTCGACCCGCGATCTCGAAGCGGTCTCGGGATGCCGAACGACCAACGGTCTCGGCCGAAGGCCGAGACCCCAGCTACGACGATGTGCCCCGACGATCTCCGGCCCCCTCCGGCACGAGGCAGCGACCTGCCCCTGGCACCGGAGCAGCTCGCCGGAAGTCCGGATCGACCGAAGCCCGATCGAGTGGACGGCCGGGTCGACCCGGTGGTGGCGCCAAGACGACCGGCGCTGGGCGTAACGGTGCCGACGATGGCCCAAAGCGCAGCGGCAAGCCGCGGCCCAAGAACAAGCAGGGCAAGCCAGTCAGTTCGACCAAGGCTGCCCATCGCAAGGGTGGAGCAGCCAAGGCGCCGAACCCGGGTCGATGAACCTCTCTCACATCTCCTGGTAGACCCGTTCGTACCGGTGTCCCAGATCGGTCAGGAGTTCGTTGGCGATCGTGCCGGCCCTCTCGGCAACGTCATCGATGCCGCAGTGGGGTCCGATGAACTCCACTGGGCTACCCGGGTACAGGAATTCGGCCTCGATCTCCGAGACGTCGATGGTGACCAGATCCATCGAGATTCGACCAATGATCGGCACGTGTCGTCCCGCCAGGTGGACCTGAGCCGATCCCGATCCCGACCGGAGGAAGCCGTCGGCGTAACCGAGAGCCACGGTGGCGATCCGACCGTCACGGCTCATGCAATGGGTGGCCCCGTAGCCGACGGTGTCGCCCTCGATCACGTTGCGGACCTGGATGATCGGGGCTTCGAGGGTCACCACCGATTGCATCGGGTTGGTGCCGTCGCTCAAGGGGGTTCCCCCGTACAGGGCAATACCCGGTCGCACGAGATCGAAGTGATAGGAGGGATCGAGGAAGATGCCCGCCGAGTTGGCCAGTGACGCCGTCATCGATGGATGTCGCTCCTGCACCCGTTGGTACAGGTGCCGGAAGGATCGAAGTTGGTGGGCCGGTTGTGGGCTGTCGGGGACGTCGGCCGATGCGAGGTGGCTCATGAGATGACGTAGATCGATGCCGTCCAGGATCGACGGGTCCTCGATGAGGGCCCTGGTCTCGTCGTCGCCCAGGCCCAGACGGCGCATGCCGGTGTCGATGTGGAGCGTCGCTTCGAGTTGCCTCCCGATCGTTCGGCCATGGGTTCGCCAGCGGGTGAGCTGTTCGATGCTGTTGAGGACCGGTGTGAGGTTGTGGAGGACGAGCTCTTCTTCGGTGCCCGGCATCACGCCGTTCAACACCGAGATCGAGACGGTCGGCAACACGTCACGGACCGCAACGGCCTCCGACAGCTGGGCCACGAAGAAGTGGGTGCAACCAACCTTCGACAACGTGACGGAGATCTCGGCCGCACCCAATCCGTAGCCGTTTGCCTTGACCATCGCGGCAGCCGGAATGCCGTCCACCTGCTCCAGTACCTTTCGGTAGTTGGCGCGGACGTTGGCCAGGTTGATCGTGAGGCGGCTGCAAGTGAGGATTCGGTCGGTCATGGGAGCGCTCCCTAGAGTAGTTGCGATGGAGATCGCCGAAGGCCTCGAGTACGTCCGGCACAATTCGAGAGCGGTTCTGGCCACGAACCGGCGCGATGGGACACCTCAGATGTCTCCGGTGACGGTCGCAGTCGTAGCGGACAGCATCGTGATGAGCACTCGAGAGACTGCCTTCAAGGTCCACCAGCTGCGACGCGATCCAACGGCCTACCTCTGTGTGTTCCCTGACAAGTGGCTGGGGCGGTGGGTGCAGCTGAACTGCAGCACCGAGATTCTGTCGCTGCCCCAGAGCGAGGAGGTTCTGGTCGAGTACTACCGCACCCTTCGAGGCGAGCACCCGGATTGGGACGAGTATCGTCGCGCGATGCACGACGATCAGCGTTGCATCGTGCGATTCACCGTCCACCATGTCGGACCGGAGCGGCAAGGTTGATGTCGGGCCGGCCCAGCGACGAAATCGAGCCGGTCGCAGAAGAACCGCGACGTCGCCGAATCGATGCCGGGGCGCTGCACGTCGGAGCACTGGAGTACGGACCACCTGATGCCCGGCCGGTGGTGATGACGCACGGCCTGGCTGATTCAGCCTGGAGCCTGGATCGGCTGGCGCGCTCGTTGTCCGACAGGTATCGAGTCATCAGTCTCGATCTGCGGGGTCATGGAATGAGCGACTGGGGGGCCTACACACTGCCCCACTTCGTCGGAGATCTTGTGGGCGTGTGCGAAGCGCTCGAGCTCGATCGGCCGTTGATGCTGGGGCATTC
>CALACD010000367.1 GCA_937890445.1 uncultured Acidimicrobiia bacterium
GGACGTGGTCGGAATGCGGGGCACCGGCAGCGACGACTTCGTGTTGGACGACGTGTTCGTCCCCACCGGCAGGGTGGGTACTCGTGGTTGGGTCACCCAGCGCACCGAACCGCTCTACGATCCCCGGCTGAACATGATCGCAGCCTGGGCCCCCACGGCCGGGGTGGGCATCGGTCTGGCCCGAGGCGCCATCGATGCGCTGACCGAACTCGGTGACCTGACCTCGGCCGGCTCCCCGACGCCGCTGCGCGAGCGCCCCGGCGTCCAGGACGCAGTGGCCCACGCCGAGGCGATCACCAGTGGCGCTCGTGCCTTCGTGATCGAAGCCATCGGCGAGGCGTGGCAAGCCCTCGTCGAGGAATCCCCGGATCTCGATCGGGCCATCGCGAGGGCACAGCTGTCCATCACGTTCGCGCTGAACGAGGCCGTTCGTGTCGCCGATCTCTGTTTCCACGCTGCCGGGACGAACGCCATCTCGAAGGCACACCGCCTGGAGCGCTACCTGCGGGATGCCCACACTGCGGTACAGCACGCAGCCGGACAGCCGATCCACAACCAGGTGGCAGGCCGGGTCCTGCTCGGCATCGATGCCGGCGCCATGGACCCCAACCGCGATGGCCCCAGCACGCCCCGGTCCTAGCCCACCCGTTCCCGACTTCCGCCTGCTCGTTCTCCGCTACTGCTCGTCGTGCTCCTGTGCCGCGCCTTGGCCGGCCCATGGGCCGTCAGGATCCAGGTGGGTCAGGACGATCTGGGCCAGCTGACCGAACTGGGCCATCTGTGCGGGGGTCAGCGCGTCGAGAATCGCGACGCGCACGGATTCGACGTGATCGGGGGCGGCGGAGAGCACGACCAGGGCCGAGTACTCGAAGAAGGTCAGACCGTGGGCCTGGAAACACCGAACCGACCACCAATGCCAGCGCTCTGCCCTCGGGGCTCTGGACCCTCTACCGCTCACGCACCACCGTGACGATCGCGGTCAAGAAGCTCGGCTTTCTCGACGTGGCCGCGGACCTGGCCGTGACCGAGGGAACGATCACCGTCGACGCCGGGGGCAGGATCGTCCAGGTCACCGCCGCCGTCGACGCCGCCTCCTACACCTCGGGGAATGCCAAGCGGGACACCCACGTCCGCAGTGAGGACTTCCTCGATGCCGACCGGCATCCCGAGATCCGGTTCACGACCACCCGCGTCGACACAACCGGCCCGGGCCATCGAGCGACCGGTGTGGTCTCGTTGAAGGGAACGAACACGCCGATCACCCTCGATGTCGATCAGGTGCGTGTGCAGGGCAACAGTGCTTCGTTCTCCGCTCGTGCGACCGTCGACCGAGGCGTGGACAAGATGCCGTCGTTCATCGTCGGCAACAAGCTGGAACTCACCATCTCGGCCCACGCCACACTCGCTCCCGCTACCGAGGCGCCCTGACAGCGCTGCGCCGTCTCGACCGACGACTATCGCGGGCCGACCATGCCGCTCTGACTCGTCACCGCCAACAACTGACCGTCCTGGCTCCAGAGGTTGACGTTGCCGTGACCCAGACCATCGCCCACGGCGTGGATCTTGATGTCGGCCAACACCCAGTCGGTTGCCTTGGGCGACACCACTCGGATCGTGTTGTCGATGCTCCGTGCCCGGACATTGGCCTGCACGGCCGCCGCTACCCCGACCGAGACGTCGTCGCCGACCACGGCCAGCGCTGCGGCCGAGGCCGGCACGCCCCCGGGCATGGTGGCCCACACGGCAGAACGGCCCTCGGCATCGGCGGCCAGAAAGCCATCCACCCCCGTGGTGGCGGTTCGTTCATCGATGCGGGGCCGAAGACCGCCTCGTCGTTCCTCATCGACCATCTTGCGGGTGGGGCAGGCCTCGGGCGGGGGCACCACCGGCATCCGTTCCCAGTTCCCCTCGGCGATCGACGGGCGTCGCCCCACCGCCACCAGGCCGGTCAGGAACAGGGCCCCGGCCACCGTTCCGATGACTCGCACCTGTGACATGTGGTGTCCGGCCGCCACCACCTCGACCTCGAGCTCGATGACTGCTGGCGGCGCAGCACCTCCCACGAACTGACACGTCGCCCACGCCGTAGGTTTGGCCGTGGTCCCTTCGGCCGCCTCGATGACGGCCGCCAGACCACAGCCTCCGTACAGGTTGCCCCGACCGCCACAGATCTCGTCGGTGACCGGCAACCGCCAACGGTGGGCGGCGGATCCCGGCTCGAGGCCCAGGAAATCGGCGACGCCGGTCATGCCAGACCTCGCACCGCGTCAATGGCCAGGTCCAGCAGGCTGTCACGCACGCTGTCGGCCCGGTTCCAGCCCCGATGATCCCATTCGGCTGCTGCCAAGCTGTCACCGGCATAGAGCAACTGCCCGAAACGAACCCCTCGGAACGCGGCCACCGCCGCCAGCGCCGAACATTCCATGTCGACCAGCAGACACCCCTCGGCCCGCCGTCTCGCCACCCGATCCGGGGTCTCACGGAACAAGCCGTCGGTGGTCCAGACGGGGGCAACCGCATGGGGGACCCCGCGAGACTCCAGGAACCGATCGAGCTGATCGACGACCGCACCGTCGAGTTCGATCGAGCGGGCGGCCTCCAGATAGTGGAAGGAAGTCCCTTCGTCTCGCACGGCCGAGCTCGGGATCACTACGTTCCCCAAGGCCATCTCGTCCACCAGCGCACCAGCCCCTCCAACCGCAAGGACGGTGGTGGCGCCGGCAGCGATCACCATCTCCAGCAGGGTGACCGCAGTCGGCGCCCCGGTCCCGGGGTTGAGGACGAGGACAGCGTCGTCGCCTTCACCGACCTCCCAGAAGGTCCGAGGCCCGTTCTCCAGATCCCGGGTCGCCAGCGACCGCCAACCCGATGATGGATCGGCGCCCCGACGAGCCACGACGTCGTAGAAGAAGCACAGAACGGCTCGGGGCGGCACCGCGAGTCTGCCGAGGAGATGGTGCGGTTCGAGGATGGCGACACGCTGTGGATCGAGCTCACCCAGAGGCAGATCCGAGAACTGCATCGGTCAGCTCTTGCCGGCCGGCGCTCGGCCTGGCAGGTAGCGCTCTTCGACCCACCCCTTGTCGAACGTGGTGAAGAAGGCGACATCGATGGTCGTCCCCGAGATCAGCCAACCCTCGTCGGTTCGCCGGTAGGTATCGGCGTAGGTGGCAGCCAACCACATGGCGTCGGTGCGCTCGGGGCCGGCGTTGGTACAGGGTTGGAACAACAACCAGTGGCCGGTCGCGTGGTTGCCATCATCACCGGAACCGATCTCGATGATCGGGTTCATCACCTGGTGGCGAGCGATCGTGACCCGTTTGCTGGCGCCCTGGAAATGGCGGCGGATTGCCTCTCGTCCGTTCGCGACACCGAACGTGGTGCCCCCGTCCCACACCGCATCCTCGGTGAAACAGGCTGCGAGCCCATCTGCGTCGTAGTTGTCGTCGCAGAGCTTGCAGTACAGCGCCTTGAGTTTCTTGATCGCCTCGATGTCCTCCAGACGTTGGATGCGAACTTCGAGTTCCGATGGGCCGGTCATGGACTCATCTTGGCGGATGGCGGCGCGATCGGCCAAGCTTCCGGCGTGCGCTTCGGACTGGTCGACCACACCGAGACTCGAGATGACCGACCGCTGAGCACCGTGTACGCCGAGCACACACAACTGGCCAAGGCGGCCGACGAAGCCGGATTGTGGGGATACCACACCACCGAACACCATCTCAGCCCGTTCGACGCCACCCCGTCGCCCAGCGTGTACCTGGCCGCATTGGCACCCCAAACACACCAGATCCAGCTCGGTTCGCTGGTCCACATCGTGCCCGGCTATCACCCGGTCCGCCTGGCCGAGGAGGTGATCATGCTCGATCATCTGAGCAACGGTCGCCTGCAGATGGGCGTGGGCAAGGGGGTCAACGCGCCGGAGCACCGACTGCTCGACGTCGACACCGAGACGGTCGACGACCTGTTCCTCGAGCACCTGGAACGAATGGTGGGGGTGTTGGAAGGCACGCCGGTCGATGGTGCACCGATACCGTTCACCCCGCTTCAGCAGCCGTACCCACCACTGTGGTATGCAGGAAATGCGGCCCGGGCGGCCGAGCTGAACCTGCACGTGATCATCGGCGGCTCAGCGGAGTCGGTAGCCGATCAGGTGAAGGAGCACCGTCGCATCCAGCAAGCCGAGTCCTCGTCCCCGCTCCAGATGCGCTACAACCCGACCGTTCGCCACACCACCGTCGGTGTGACCCGGCAGGTTCTGGTCGACAGGCACAGCCAACGGGCCCGATCCCGGGCCGTCGAGTCGTGGCAGACCTTCAGCCAACACCTGACCCATCACTTCGACCGCACCGGCGAACGTTCGTTGCACGATCCGGCCTCCGGTGGCGATGCGGCCAGGGCAATGGCCGTCGGCGCAATCACGGCCGGTTCGCCCCAGCAGGTGGCCGAGGCCTACATCGAGCTGGCCGAAGCCGGTGCCGACTACCTGCTCGGTGTGTTCTTCTGGGGCAACCTGGACCTTCCGGATGCGCTGTCGTCGTTCGAACTCTTCGTCACCGACGTGATTCCGGCCGTCGAAGCATCGCTGGCTGGCCGCTGACCGAGCGCCGTGGGATCGTGTGACCATGAGCGAAGTACAACACATCCGACCCGAAGGCCTCTCCAACAGTCCGGCGTACACCCACGTCGTCACCTCTCGGAGTGATCGCACCCTCTACATCTCCGGGCAGATCGCCATCAACGCGGCCGGTGAAGTGGTGGGGGCAGGCGATCTGGCCGCCCAGACCGAACAGGTCATGGAGAATCTGAAGACAGCGTTGGCGGCAGCCGGCGCCTCGTTCGCCGACGTCGTGAAGATCACCACCTACGTCGTCGACTACGAACCGGCTCACCGAGGCGTGATCAGCGAGGTCCGAAGCCGTTATCTTCCGGCCGACAATCCGCCGGCATCGACCCTGGTCGGCGTGCAGGCACTCGCCGGACCGGAGTGGCTGATCGAGATCGAGGCCATCGCCGTCACCGACTGAGTGGGACGAGTCCCAGCTGACCACGGTCCGATCGATAGGGTTTGCCGATGGATCACGTCGACCACGCCCTCCAACAACTCCGCGACGCCGGCCACGATCTCGAGATCATCGCCTGTGATCCCGAACTGGCCGACACCGCGGCGTTCTGCGCCGCCTATGGCTACGCCCCCGAGGACTCGGCCAACACGATCGTGGTCGTCGGCAAGTCCGAGCCTCGGGTGTACGCGGCTTGCGTGGTGCTGGCCACCACCCGCCTCGACGTGAACGGAGTGGTTCGCAAACGCCTCGGCACCCGCAAGGCGTCGTTCGCTCCCGGTGACGAGTCCGCCCAACAGACAGGGATGATCTCCGGTGGGGTCACCCCCTTCGGACTCCCCGAGGGTCTTCCCGTCTGGATCGACAGCGCCGTGATGGGCCGGGACCGCATCGTGCTGGGCGGCGGCGGCCGCGACCGCAAGGTCCTGGCCAGTCCCGAGATCCTCGAAGCCTTACCCAACAACGAGGTGGTCGTTGGGCTGGCCAAGGCCATCGCCGAACGGGACGGCTAGCTTGCCGGCATGCAACTCGTTCGTGTCTACACCGGTGACGATGACCAATCCCACTTCGAGGATCTCGATGTCGAGCTCGAGGACTACCCGGCGCTGATGGGCCAGTTGTCGGCCCCATGGCCGGCCACCGCCGTGCAGTTCCGAGAAGTGTCGGGTGACTACGATCTCGACTTCCACAATGCTCCCCGCCGCCAGTTGGTGGTCAATCTCACCGGCTCGGTCGAGATCGAGATCGGCAGTGGCGAGGTGCGACGACTGGGGCCGGGATCGATCCTGTTGGCCGACGACACCACCGGCCAGGGACACATCAGCCGCAATGTGAACGGCGAGGAACGCACCTGTTTGTTCATTCACCTGCCGTGACCTGAACGAGAGACCCACCGCCCTGAGGCGCTCCGCTTGGGCCTTTCGAGGGCTGGCCTGGCAAGATCTCCCCCCATGGACACCGAGATCGCCGACCACATGATCCACACGCTCGCCGCCTTCGTCGACAACGACGTGCTTCCCCACGTGCGGGAGTACGAACTGGACGATCTGTATCCCGATCCCATGGTGGATCAGCTCCAGGCCTTCGGCCTGTTCGGTGCCACGGTTCCCGAGGAGTTCGGCGGACTTGGCCTGAACGTCAGCACCTATGCCCGGGTGATCGAGGAGCTGTCACGAGGTTGGATGTCCTTGGCCGGCGTCATCAACAGTCATCTGATCGCGGCCCAACTCATCAATCGGTTCGGAACCGACGAACAACGTCAGCGCTGGCTCCCCGACATGGCGGCCGGCATCCGTCGGGGGTGTTTCTCACTGTCGGAGCCCGATTCGGGCAGCGACGCCGCCGCTCTGCGCTGCAGGGCCGAACGTGATGGCGACGAATGGGTCATCAACGGCACAAAGATGTGGGTGACCAACGGCGAACGGGCCGGCATGGTGGCACTGTTGGCCCGCACCCCTGACGATGGCATCACCTGTTTCCTCGTCGACAAGCAACCAGGGCCCGAGGGTGACGGCGGGATCACCATCTCCAAGCACATCGACAAGTTGGGTTATCGCGGCCTGGAAACCGTCGAGAT
>CALACD010000368.1 GCA_937890445.1 uncultured Acidimicrobiia bacterium
GCGGTCACCTTCCCCTCGACATCCGTACGATGGCGCTGGGACGGCTCGTCATGGTTGCGAACCCAGAACGGGACGGCCCACGTCACCGACGGCGGGCAGCAGGTTGCGGCGGCGAACGTTGTCGTCGCCATCGTTCCCGAGGTACTGACCGGGCTGGTCGATTCCGCTGGCTTTCCGGTTCCCGAGTACGTCTTTGCCGGTTCGGGGCCGGTCTCGGTGTTCACGGGCGGTAAGCGCATCGACGGTACTTGGACCAGGCCCTCCTTGCGGAGCCCGGCGATTCTGGTCGATGGATCCGGAACCGTGATCGAACTGGCCCCAGGCCGAACCTGGATCGAGCTCGTCGTAGCCGGTGGTTACAGCTCGTCGTGACGTGCCCGAGCCATACTCGATCGAAAGGCTCGACCAGCCGGGACTGTTAGCCTCGTCCCTTGTGATTCTCTCCGACCGGACCATCAAAGAAGAGATCGCCAATGGGCGGATCATCATCGAACCGTACGACGAGCGATCGGTTCAGCCGTCGTCGGTCGATCTTCGACTCGACAAGTTCTTTCGTGTGTTCAGGAATCACACCCTCAGCCACATCGACGTGAAGCAGAACCTCGAGGAACTGACCGAACTGGTCGAGGCCAACGACGAGGACCCGTTCATTCTCCATCCCGGCGAATTCGTGCTGGGATCCACGGCCGAGCGGGTGGCCATCCCTGCTGATCTGGTCGGCCGGATCGAAGGCAAGAGCAGCCTGGGACGACTGGGACTGTTGATCCACACCACTGCCGGATTCGTGGACGCCGGGTGGGATGGGCAACTCACCCTCGAGTTCTCGAACGTCGCCAGCTTGCCAATCACCCTGTATCCCGGCATGAAGATCGGGCAGATCAGCTTCATCCAGATGACGACCGAGGCCGACAAGCCGTACGGCAACTCGGCCCTAGGTTCGAAGTATCAGGGTCAAAAGGGTCCACGCCCCAGCCGCTACTGGGAGAACTTCGAGTAGCCGGCGGCCCTGCAGGAAGGGCCGGCGGGCTCACGACGTGCACGGGCCGTTGGCGTCGATCACCCGGCGATAGAAATGGAACGACGCCTTCGGTGTTCGGTCGTGCGAGGTCGGGTCGACTCGTACCAGTCCGAATCGTTTGGCGTAGCCGTGCGCCCACTCGAAGTTGTCCAGCAGAGACCAGGCGAAGTATCCGGCGACCGGTATCTGATTGGCCACCGCACGCTGCACTTGTTCGATATGGCTGCGCAGGTAGTCGACTCGGTCCTGGTCATCGACCCACCCGTCGGCGTCGGGCTCGTCGGGCATGGCTGCGCCGTTTGCGGTAACCAGGAGCTTCCGGAACGAGAAGGCATCGTCGAGCCAGTGCAGGACTTCGTAGAGGCCATCGGGGGCGATCTCCCACCCCGTATCGGTGATTGGCCGGCCCGTCGATACTCGGTTGCCGTCGGCATCGACGTACTGGCGGGTGCTGTAGTTCACGCCCAGGAAATCAATGGGCCGGGCAATGATCTCCAAGTCGCCGTCACGAACCTCGACTTGGTCCCACCCCTCCGAACGAACGGTGTCCGACGGGTACCCGAATCCGGCCAGGGGTTCGACGAACCAACGGTTCTCCTGGCCGTCGATCAAGTTCGCCATTGCCTCGGCGGCCGGGTCGTCGTCGACTTGCTCGACAGGCGTGAAGCGCAGCACCACGCCGACCTCGCAACCGGGCGAATGGGCGCGGATGACCGGCACCGCCGAACCGTGGGCCAGGAGCAGATGGTGCGCAGCAGCGAGGGCGTCGGTCACCGACGTTCGGCCCGGGGCGTGCTCGCCCGTCCGATAGCCGTGGTTGGCGATGGCGAACGGTTCGTTGAGCGTCGTCCAGAACTGCACCCGGTCACCGAGGCGAGCGGCGACTGCGCCGGCGTAATCGACGAAACAGTCGACGATTCGACGACTCGCCCACCCTCCGACCTCTTCCAAAGGTTGGGGGAGATCCCAGTGGTACAGCGTCGGGTACGGCTCGATGCCGGCGTCGAGAAGATCGTCGACCAACTGGTCGTAGAAGTCGAGGCCGCTCTCGTCCACCTGACCGCGCCCGTTCGGCATGACTCGGGCCCAGGCGATCGAGAACCGATAGGCGTTGATTCCCAGTTCGCGCATCAGCGCGATGTCGTCGCGGGCGCGGCGGACGTGGTCGGCTGCGATCCGGCCATCGGTGCCATCTGCGATCTTTCCCGGGATGCTACAGAACCGATCCCAGATGGTCTCGCCTCGTTCGGAGGAGGCTCCCTCGATCTGGAACGAAGAGGTCGCAACACCCCAGACGAAGTCATCTCCGAGCGTCGTTGGATGGTCGGTCATCGGACCGGGGAGGGACGGGGGCGCAAGAGCATGGATGCGAGCTGTTTCGTTTTCGGGGCCGACAGCAATCTAGTGCCGCGTCAGGCAACGTTTGCGCGTGTGACGACCTCACGTAGCGCCTTG
>CALACD010000369.1 GCA_937890445.1 uncultured Acidimicrobiia bacterium
GCCACCCACGACGTCATCGTGCACCGATTGGTTCGACCTGGCGACGTCCTGTCGACCTCCCTCGAGATCACGGGAGTGGTCGACATCTCCCCCGGCGCCATGTCGACCACGAGCCTGGAAACCACCGATTCCGCTGGGCGGCCCGTTGCCAGTACTCGCCAACACGGCATCTACCTCGGGGTTCACACGTCGGGTCCGGATCATCCCGACCCGACTCCCTGGCCGGCCATCGACGGTCAGGAGCGTTGCGGCGAACCGATCGAGACTCGAGTCGAACTGCTGGCAGAGGCTGCCCACCTCTACACCGAGTGCGCCCGAATCTGGAATCCGATCCACACCAGCAAGAAGGTCGCCTTGGCGGCCGGCCTGCCCGACATCATCCTCCACGGAACGGCCAACCTCGCCCACGGCGTGTCTGCCGTCGTGCGCACTCACGCCGACGACCGGCCGGAACTGGTGCGGCGAATTGCCGGCCGCTTCGCCGCCATGGTGCTGCTGCCGTCCCACCTGACCATCCGCATCTGGCCGCCCAATGCCACGGGAGACAACACGGCAACGGTTCCGTTCGAGGTGCTGAACGCCGATGGAGCGCCTGCGGTGAAAGACGGCCTGATCGTGTTGGGAGAACCCTCGAGTCAGTCGTAGGCCTCGACGCTCGTCGCGAATCCCGAAGCCACCGCGCCCCGAGTCATGCCTCGTTCCAGAACGGACGTCCAATAGCGGATGCCGACCCGATCGCCCTCTCGGCCGAGGACCGAACGGTACAGACCTCGGACGAAGTCCTCGTTGGACGGATACCCGAAACGCTGTCGATACTCCGGTGAGGCCAGGAGGCGGTCGGCGATACCGGTCGGCGACGTCCCATTGTCGATTCTGGTCGACCAGAACTTGAGGCCGGATTCCTCGACGGGGCGAGCCAAGAGCGCCTGATACAGATCGGTGACGATCGCTTCAGACCGACTGTCGGAGCAACCGGTACCGGACTGGTTGGACGTGGCGACGGGACTCGGCGACGACGATCGCTGTGTGCCCAGCGATCGATCGATTCGGTAGAACTGGGCCGTCACCCACAGCCGGTCGTTCTCGTCGCAGACCACACCGATGCCGATCTGGCCCAGATTGGGATCGGTGATCAGATTGCGATGTGACGTCGACTGCATGAAGGCAGCGGTCACCCGACCACTGGTTGGGCCGTAGCCAACGATCTCGGCTCGGCCATCCGAGGAGTGCTCGAGGTCTTGGGAGCCGGCCATCTGGGCCGACCAGCGGAAGGCGAATCCGTTGAGGTCGTCGTGGAGCTCGAAGGGCGCAATGCCACGACTTGCCCGCTCGGCGTTGAACTGCGCCAGGAACTCTCGCTCGAGGACATCGACCGTGGTGTCCGCGGCCGAGACCGGTGACGTCGCCACCACGCCGAGGACCACCAGCGAAGCCGAGGCGGCGAGACAAGCGCGGCGGACGAAACGTTGCAGAGAGCTCCACATGCGTCAAGAGATCGGCATCGTCAACCGGCCCATGAGAACTCTCACCGGAGCAACACTGTTCTCCCAGCTCAGACGGATCCGTCAATCACCGGTTCGAACGAACTCCCGTCGATCTGCCACCGCAAACACGAAGTCATCAATGCCGTCGATGATTCGATCCTGGTCATAGAGGGGCTTGGAGAACCGCATTGCGATGACGACATCGCGTGACGGGATGTACACCAAACGCGTGTCGCCTCCATCGTGGAAGGCATAGAGGAAGGGTTCGGACTCGGCTCTGGTCGGACCGTCGCACGGACAATGGCGCCACAGTCCCAATCCGGCGTTGCGCTGGAACGACCCTCCACCGAACAAGAGCTCGTCGTGGAGTTCCGGAGGCAACAGCGAGCGCGAACGCAGGAGCGCGTCGAACCAGAGCGACAGGTCCTCGAGCGTCGACACGACCCCGCCCGAGGCGAATCCAACGAAGCCCTCCCGTTGGTTGTTGACCAGCGTGGTGTCCGACATCTGCAGCGGAACGAAGATCCGCTCCTGCAGCACTTCGCTCAGCGGCTGACCGGTGACGGTCTCGATCGCCAGACCCACCACCAGATAGTTGGTCGCCGCGTAGCTGGAAGTGGTCGACGTCAGGTCGCTTCCTTCCAGACCGATGGCCACGGCATCGAGCGGTGAGAGAATGGCATCGTTCCGGTAGGAGGTCGACTGGCGATAGTCGATCAAACCCGATGAGTGGCTCAACAGTCGCCGCAGGGTCATCGCCTCGGTCGTCTGGACCGCAACGCCCTGCAGCGGGGGCAAGGGCCCATCCAACGTCATGCGTCCTTCGTTCACCAGCTGCAGGGCAACGACGGCCACCATGGTCTTGGTCAGGCTGAGCGCTTCGAAGGTGGCATCGGGATCCAGGACATCGACGTCTCCGAACTGCACCGTCACCGGCCGACCCCCGGTCGTGGCTCCGATCTCGACCACCGATGCTGCCGCCACTCCGTGTCCGACCAGCCAGGCCTCGGCGCTGCGGGCCATCGCGGCCGCTTCGGACGGCGTGGGGTCGTTTCCGAGGTCGAGCGGGAGACCGCCGACCGGCGGCCGTCCCGACGGTGTCGGCGGACCTGGGATGTCCTCGAATGCCGGGAACAGTGCAGGTTGAACTGCGATCAGCCCCCCACCGTCACGAGCGCGGCCAGACTCAGAGGCTGCCAGCGAGGTCGTGATCGACCCCGGGAGAGCCACACCGACTCCAGTGGTCGCACCGCGTTGACGACGACGCGCAGGGTGACGGCGAGAAGGGCGCCGAACAGCAACCATTGAGCCAACGACTGGGGGGCGCCCACGACACGGTAGGCAATCACGACCGCCACGGTGTGCCACAGATAGATCGACATGGCCCATCGGGTCACCCAGTCGACGAAGGCTCGTACCGCCGGCATGTTGCCCAGATGTCGAAGGTGATCCTCGATGGCGAGCATCCCGCTCAACCAGGCCAGACCGACCAGACCGAACAACGCGTACGAGTTGTTGACGACCAGACCTGCCGGTGGAGAGATCGTGGCCCAGCTCAAGGCCCCGATGACGAAGATCGCCGTCAGCTGGAGCCGAGCCAGCCGATCGAACCGATGGCGGAGGTGATGCCCACCGACACCGAGGGCGAAGAAGCCACCGAAGCACACCACATCGGCCACCCCCC
>CALACD010000370.1 GCA_937890445.1 uncultured Acidimicrobiia bacterium
CGCCTCATCCGATGCTCTCACCCCGCTGGCTCCCGCCGAGGTGCTGCAGCGGGCAGATGTTGCGCTGGGCCGGGCCAAGAGCACGGACAACTGCCACCTGGTGATCTTCGATCAGCGACTCCACGAGGACGAGATCGAGCGTGCTCGTCTCCAGGGTGAGCTGCGCGTGGCGCTGAAGAACGATGAGCTCACGTTGTTCTTCCAGCCGATCGTCCAGACCTCGACGGGACGGGTGACCGGAGTAGAAGCTCTGCTGCGATGGCTTCCGGTCGGCAAACCTCCGATCCCGCCCAGCGTGTTCATTCCTGCTGCCGAACAGTCGGAGTTGATCACCCTGATCGACGACTGGGTGATCGATCGCGCATGTCGCCATCTGAGCTCCTGGGCCGATGACGATCGAACGGCGGGACTCACCATGTCGATCAACGTCTCGGGCCGACACATGGCCAACGACGAGCTGCCGCGAACGGTCGAACGGGCGCTGCGTCGTTCCAACGCCGACCCCGGCAAACTCATCGTCGAGGTCACCGAGACCGAGCTGATCCCGAATCTCGAGAAGGCCGTGCAGATCTTCGGACAGTTGCGGGCGCTCGGTGTCCGCCTGGCCATCGACGACTTCGGCACCGGCTATGCCTCGGTCGCTCATCTCCGACGCGTCGACTTCGATCGCATCAAGATCGACCGTAGCTTCGTGGCCGCCATCGATGATGCGACCGAGCGATCTCTGGGCAGCCTTCTCGTGTCGCTGGGCCGCAATCTGGATCTCGATGTGGTGGCCGAAGGGGTCGAGACTCCCGAGCAGCTCGAATGGGCCCGTTCCGCTGGCTGCACCCACATCCAGGGCTTCCTGTACGCCCGGCCCGTGCCGGTGGCGGAACTCGGCGCCGAGCTGGAGAGACTTCGCCGACCCCACCGAGCGGTCGCCCCCGGGCGCTAGCCTCGGCCCGTGCTGAACGGTTTGCTCGACTGGCTCGAAACGCTCTCGACCAATCCGTGGTTCTACGTGATCATCTTCACCATCGCCCTCCTCGATTCGGTGGTGCCCGTGGTGCCGAGCGAGACGACCGTCATCCTCGGCGGAATCGCCGCCGGCCAGGGACACCTCTGGCTGGGTGCAGTGATCATCCTCGGTGCGTTGGGTGCGGCTGCCGGTGACAACATCGCCTACTGGCTCGGCCGTCGCAGCGGTGGGTGGCTGAAGCGGCGGATCTTCAACGGCGACAAACGGGCGGCCCGGTTGGACTGGGCCGAAGATCAACTGGCCAAACGGGGAGGGATGTTGTTGGTGACCGCTCGGTTCATCCCTGGTGGTCGAACCGCCATCACCGTGTCCTCGGGAATCACCCATCAGGACTATCGACGATTTCTGGCATTCGACGGTATGGCGTGCGCGTTGTGGGCCACCTACGCCGGGACCCTCGGCTACATCTTCGGGGACCGCTTCAAGGACAACCACACGAGGGCGTTCATCTTCGCATTCGCTGCGGCCCTTTCGGTCACGGTCCTCATCGA
>CALACD010000371.1 GCA_937890445.1 uncultured Acidimicrobiia bacterium
CGGGTAGCCACTATCTCGAGAGTATCCGTGCCAACCAGCCCGAGGTCTATCTGCGAGGTCAGCGGGTGCACGACGTGACCACCGAACCAGCGTTCGCCGGCGTCCTCGGATCGGTCATGCAACAGTACGACCTGTCGCACCGGAGCCACACCCGTGACATCATGACCTTCGTCGACCCCGAGACCGGCGACCGCCACTCGACTTCGTTCCTCGTGCCACGGTCCAAGGAGCAGTTGGTGCAGCGCCGCCGCCACTTCAAACTGCGCACCGACCACAACTTCGGTTTCCTGGGTCGAGCTCCCGACTTCATGAATGCGTTGGTGACCGACTTCTACCTGATGCGCGAGATCTTCGCCGGCGGCGATCCGCGTTATGCCGACAACATGTCTCGCTACTACCACGAGATTCGGGACAACGACCTCTTCCTGACCCACATGCTGGTCAACCCTCAGGTCGATCGTTCGAGGACCTCGGCCCAACAGGAGGACCCGAATCTTCATTTGGGTCGGGTCGGCGCCACCGACGAGGGGATCATCGTCCGGGGGGCCAAGATGCTCGGCACCATGGCACCGCTGTGCGAGGAGGTGCTCGTCTTTCCCTATGGTGGTATCGCCCCCGGCGACGAGGCGTATGCCCTCGCGTTCTCGATCCCCAATACCGCACCGGGCTTGAAGTACATCTGCCGCGAGCCGTTCGACGATGGCGACAAGGGCCGATTCGATCATCCACTCTCGAGCCGGTTCGAGGAGATGGACTGCATTGCCGTGTTCGACGATGTCGTGGTGCCGTGGGACCGTGTCCTGGTCGACGGCAGCGGCGACGCAGCCCGCCGGATCTGCAACGCCCTGCGACCTCGTAGTGGAGGCACCGTGGTCCAGACCGCCACTCGGATGCTGAGCCAGCTCGAGTTCTTTGCCGGTCTCACCACTCGAATCGCCGACGCGACCGGCATCAACGGCTTCCTCCACGTTCAGGAGAAGCTGGGTGAAGTACTGACCGAGCTCGAATTGTTCCGGGCCGCCTTCTACGGCGCCGAGGCCATGGCGGCCCGGGGTGGCGACGGGGTCTGGGCCGTACACCAGCCTGGTATCGCCGCCGCCAATCTTCGCGCCCCGGCCTTGTACGCCCGCTTGGTCGAGATCGTGAAGTCCCTGGCCGGCGGGGGATTCTTCTACGCGCCGACCCAGGACGACCTGCTCAATCCTGAGCTGCGGGTGTATCTGGACAAGTACGTGCGCGGTCGACCGGGAATCGATGCCGAAGAACGGATCTCGCTCTTCAAGCTGGCCTGGGACGTCATCGGCGACAGCTTCGGCGCCCGCATGGCCCAGTACGTGCTGTTCTATTCCGGCGACCCGATCCGCAACACGGCCGGGTTCTACCTGGGCTATCCGACCCTCGACGCGCTGTCCGACGTCGTCGACCGGGCGTTGAGCGCGGTGGGCGACACGACCCATGATCTGGACGTGCCGACTTCCGACGTGGACGGGCGACAACAAGGTCGCCGCACCACATCACAGCCGGGCAGCATGGAAGGGGCGTATCCAGCTCATCCGGCCGGCCCGGCCTGACAATCGACAGCAGGTCACGATGACGATGGACGAGCAGACGGCATGGGCCAGCAGATGGCTCAGCCGACAGGGCAGCAGTACGAGCGGCGGATGAGACAACAGCCAGGACAACAGCCAGCGTTGAGCCGAGACCGACCGTCGATGGGCCGGTCGTTGGTGGTCGTCTGGGCGGTACTCACGGCACTGGGCGCGGCGGCGGGGTGCTCTCGGCCCAGCGACAGCGAAGGTGGATCGCCGTCGGTGACCCTTGCCGGGTCCGGGGTCGCGCCCGACCGCTCGACGCCCGAGACCTTCACCCCGCCCACCGGCGTGGTCACCACGTCGACCACCCTGGTGCCACCGTCGACCGCGTCCGGGAGCGTGGTGTCGACCCCCTCGGACCCACCGGTGGCCGGGCCGTGGGGGCTGGGCTGGCAGGTCCGTGGCGCGGCCGACACCCGTGCCATCCTGCGGTCGACGTTGTCGTTCGGCCCGGGCGTGACCCAGCAGGCGGACGCCACCGTGGTCGTGCCGGCCGACGGAATGCGGGCCGTCATCTACCCGCCGACGGCCCAATCGGCCTCGATCATCCTCGAGGTCGAGGCCGGCGGGCCTCTGGAGCTCGAACTGATCGTCGGCCGATGGCGCGACGTCAATGACGAGTCGGCCGGTGTCGAAGTGGCGCAGGTCGTCGTGTCCGGGACGACGACCGCCGAGACCCCGATCGAACTGGCTGCGCAACTGGACTGATCGAACTGGCTGCTCGATTGGACTGATCGAGTCGACTGCTCGATTGACCGGCGTCAGCCCAGACGGCGGTGATACAACGCCTGGAGCCGTTCCCAGTGTCGGTCGGCGGCGGGGCGGTCGTAGCACCAGCGACTGGGGAAGGCGAAGCCGTGGTGAACGCCGCGATGGACCTCGAGTTCGCCCGGGGACCCGGCTGCTTCGAAGTGCTGCCGCAGTTCGACGACCATGTCGGGCGGAGCGAGGTCATCGTGTTCGGCGCAGCCGATGTACAACTCGGCGGTTCCGTCGCCCAACGTGCGATGGGGACTCTGAACGGCGTCGCTCACCAGCCACGTGCCGTAGAACGAGGCGGCGGCCGCCACTCGATCGGGAAAGGCCGCGGCCGCAGCCAAGGCATAGGGTCCGCTCATGCAGTAGCCGTGGACACCCACGGCGCCCCCGTCGGTGTCGGCGCGGTCATCAGCCCACGCGATCAGGTCGGTGAGGTCGTCCATGACCGGCGGAATCGTCATCTTGGTCCGAATCGCCCGCATGGCAGTGTGGGCCGGAGAGCCCTCGGTCAACACATCGGGCCCGAACTCGATGGTGTTCCGGCCGGCCCGGTGATACAGGTTCGGGAGCGCGACGACGTAGCCCGTGCTGGCCAATCGGCGTGCCATGTCCCGCAGCTCCTCGCGTATGCCGGGAGCGTCCATCAGCAACAGGACCAGAGGATAGGGGCCTGGTCGTTCAGGGGCGGAGACGAAGGTCTCCATGACGCCAGCGACGCCAGTGCCGTTGCCGGTGGGAACGTCGGTCGTCTCTTCCAACATGGCGCACAGTCTGACAGACAGGCAGACAGGCAGACAGGCAGACAGTCTGGCCGACAGACAGGTACGCAGGCAGTCTGGCCAGACTGGCCAGTGGTGTGACGACGGTCATGGCGCCAACTACGATCGCCGGAGCCGAGCACCTCGTCGTCGCTCGCCGGGACCCAGG
>CALACD010000372.1 GCA_937890445.1 uncultured Acidimicrobiia bacterium
CATACGCTCCCGCTTCGTTCGCAGGTAGCCGATGTTGTAGGGAGTCGGGACCGTTTCGATGGCCAAGCGAGCGGTGATCTCGAGCCCGAAACCATCCAGGCCTCCGTACTTGACCGGGTTGTTGGTGAGCAGTCGCATGGTCGTGACGCCGAGATCGACCAGGATCTGCGCACCGATCCCGTACTCACGACTGTCGGCCGGCAATCCCAACTCCAGATTGGCGTCGACGGTGTCGAAGCCCTCGTCCTGCAAGCTGTAGGCCCGAATCTTGTGACCGAGCCCGATCCCTCGTCCCTCATGCCCTCGCAGGTACACGAGAACCCCTTGGCCCTCCTCGGCGATGCGAGCCAACGCCAGATCGAGCTGCGTGCCACAATCGCAGCGCAACGATCCGAAGATGTCACCGGTCAGGCACTCGGAGTGCACTCGGACAATGACATCCTCCTGCCCCGACGGCTCACCTTTCACGAAGGCAATGTGTTGCTCACGGTCGACGAAGGAGTCATAGACCACGGCACGAAACTCGCCGTGCACGGTCGGAATCGTTGCCTCGGAGACCCGGGTGACCAACTTCTCTGCGTGGCGCCGATACCGCACCATGTCGGCAATGGAGATGAAGACGAGGCCGTGTTCCTTGGCGAACTCGAGCAGATCGGGGACTCGAGCCATCGTGCCGTCGGGATTCACGATCTCACACAGGACACCGGCCGGCCTCAGGCCCGCCATCCGAGCCAGGTCGACGGCGGCCTCGGTGTGGCCGGCCCGCTTGAGCACACCACCTTCCCGAGCTCGTAGAGGGAAGATGTGACCGGGCCGGGCGAAGTCAGCGGCCGAGGTCCCGGGGTCGGCGATGGCACGCAGGGTGAGCGCACGATCGTGGGCCGAGATGCCGGTGCTGGTGCCGGTGCGCAAATCCACCGTGACCGTGAAGGCCGTGCGCATGGCCTCGGTGTTCTGGGCAACCATCAACGGGAGGTCGAGTTCATCGGCTCGTTCCTCGGTGATCGGTGCACAGATGACCCCGGACGTGTGTTTGACGAAGAACGCAATCGCTTCCTCGGTTGCGAATTCGGCCGCCATGATGAGGTCGCCCTCGTTCTCTCGATCCTCGTCGTCGACCACGACGACGATCTCGCCTCGACCGATCGCCGCAATCGCCTCTTCGACCGTGTCGAACGGGCTCGAGCCCTCGTTGGTGGGGTCATTCTCGGTCACGCGTGCTCTCCTGCACTCTTGTCCTTGGACAGACGATCAGCCGAAGCCTCACCGGATGGCATGTGTCCGGCCAACAGCTTCTCTGCATATTTGGCCATCACATCGACCTCGATGTTGACTCGGTCGCCCGGGCCCTTGCGGCCGAGCGTGGTGACCTCGGTTGTGTGGGGTATGACGGCAACGGTAAAGCCATCGGGAGCCGGTTCAACAACGGTCAGGCTGATCCCATCGACGGTGACCGAGCCCTTCTCGACCAGATACCGATGCAGGCTGTCGGGAACCCGGATCTTCAGGTCGGGCGCCGAGCGGACGATCTCGCCGACGGCATCGACGTGGCCCTGCACCAAATGACCACCCAGTCGATCGTGGAGACGCACCGGTCGCTCCAAGTTCACCGGGTCACCCGGTCCGAGATCCCCCAATTGGGTGCGGAGAAACGACTCGTCGGTGACATCGGCCTCCCACCAGCCCTGTTCGGTGTCCCATGCCACGACCGTGAGACAACAACCGTTGACTGCGATCGAGGCTCCGAGTTCGATGTCCTCCAGCACCGTGCGGCACGAGAGACGGAGCTTCATGCCATCCCGGCCGGCGACCGAACCCAATTCCTCGACGATTCCTGTGAACACGTGGCCGAGAGTAGAACTTCGAACGTGGCAGTAGCCAACTCTTTCGAAATTCGAAAGGTCGGTCTCTGTGCTGATCTCTGCTGGCCTCGGCTGCGACGGTCGTCACCGAGGGTGGAGATCGACACGCAGGTCGACGCCCACGGAGCGGGCATCAACGATCGCGCCTCGGAACACGTCGTCGATCGTTCCAGCGCCCGGGCCGGCGAAGATGCCGCGCCCATCGTCGCCTCCCATCAGGGCCGGAGCCAGGTAGATCACGTACCGGTCGACCAGCCCGGCCCGATGGAACGACCCGGCGACCTGAGCTCCGCCCTCGACCATGAGCTGCACCAAACCTCGACTGCCGAGCTCATCGAGAATCGTGACGAGCTCGCCGCCGAGCTCGAGACAGGGATGGACGGCGGCATCGGGAGGTGCCGAACCCAGCACCACACGCAGCGGCTCACGCACCGGGCCTCCGTCGGAGGCAACGATGCCTCGAATCGTGAGCCGGGGATCGTCATCACGCACGGTCCCCGCCCCCACCAGGATGGCGTCGGACTCGGCCCGAAGCAGATGAGCATCGGCCCGCGCCTCCGGCGACGTGATCCACTGGCTGGAACCGTCGACGGCGGCCGTGCGCCCGTCGAGCGTGGCCGCCATCTTCAACACCACGTACGGGCGGCCGGTGCGGCGATGATGAAGATACGGTGCCAACTGCACTTCCACCTCGGCGGCGAGGACTCCGGCGACGACTCGAATCCCCGCCGCTTCCAAGTGGGCGGCCCCGGAGCCGGCTACCTGCGGATCCGGGTCGTCGACCGCGTAGACCACCGTGGTGATGCCCGCAGTGATGATGGCATTGGTGCAGGGCGAGGTCCGGCCGTGGTGGCTGCACGGTTCGAGCGTCGAGTAGAGCGTCGCACCCGCGGAGGCTGCCCCGGCACGGTCGAGCACTTCGCGCTCGGCATGATTGGCTCCGGGCCGCTGGGTCGACCCCACGAACACCTGCCCATCGGGGCTGACGAGCACGGCCCCGACCCAGGGGTTGGGCGGACTGAGGAGACGGGAACGTGATGCTGCTTCGATCGCCGTGCGCATGTGGGTCTCGTGCCCGGTCGCGTCGTCCGCCGTCAATGGGGACGCCCGCCCGCCATCAGGTCCACGGCATGGGGTAACACATCGAGCACGGCTTCGATCGTTTCGACACAGCCACGTGTCGAGCCCGGTGTGTTCAGAATGAGCGCGGTGCCGCGCGTGCCGGCAATCGCCCGACTGAGTCGGCCCAGACCGTCGGGGTTGCAGAGCCGCATCGCCTCGGCAAGCCCGGGGGCCTCACGTCCGATGGCGGCGCGTGTTCCCTCGGGCGTGAGATCACGGGGACCGAAGCCGGTTCCTCCCGTGGTGACGATGATTCCGCTGAACCCCTTGGCCAGTTCCACCAGGGTGTCTCGA
>CALACD010000373.1 GCA_937890445.1 uncultured Acidimicrobiia bacterium
AGCAGCCTGCGCCACACCCCCCGCCGAAATCGAATTGTTTTGGAAGAACAACCGCTCCGCGGCAACGACATCGGGCCGGAAGTCGTCGAAGAGACCCGCCAGTTCCCGTTTGAGTTCACCCAGCCGGGCAGGCGTTCCCAGGGCCCGTTCGGTGGTGATGACCCCCAACGACCGAGCTCGTCCGCCACCCCGAGGCCCGGGTTCGATGATGGCGAAGCCGCAACGGGTCAGACCTGGATCGATGCCGAGAACGAACACGTGTACGACCGTAGCCGTTCGTGTCGCCCTTCAGGTGGAGGCCTGAGAGGTCGGGACAACGGCCCGAGAACGATCCTCGACCGCCCCGAGCCAACTCGAGATCGTTACAGACCGAGCCCAATCTGCCGATAGAGCCAGGGTGACACAGACTCGAGATCTCGTGGTGAACGTGGCCGGAGTGAGCCGATGGTTCGAGGACGTCCAGGCCTTGACCAATCTGACGATCGAGGTGCCCAAGGGCAGCATCACGGTGCTGCTCGGCCCCAACGGAGCCGGCAAGACGACGGCCATCCGGATGATCACGGGAGCGCTGAGTCCACACCAGGGCTCGGTGTCGGTGTTCGGCCTCGATCCCGGTCAGCCCCAGGGTGAGGCCGTGCGTCGTCGATGCGGCGTCGTTTCGGCCAAGCCGTCGCTCTATGACCGCCTCAGCGGGTGGGACAACCTTCGCTACGCAGCCGAGCTCTACGACCTCGGCCGGGGCAAGGCCACCGATGCTCGCATCAACGAAGCAGCAGCCCAATTCGGTATCGATCAGGCGCTCGACCAGCAGGTCGGCGGCTATTCGACGGGCATGAAGACGCGTCTCGCGTTGGCTCGATCGGTTCTCCACGAACCCGAACTCCTGCTCCTCGACGAACCGACGTCCGGTCTCGACCCCGAATCGGCGGTGGCTGTGCTCGAACTGATCCGAGCCATGACCGGTGAAGGTCGAACGGTGCTGATGTGCACGCACTTGCTGCTGGAGGCCGAAGGTCTGGCCGACGAGGTGGTCATCATGCAGCACGGAACCAGTCTGGTATGGGGGGCTCCCGCCGACCTCGCCAACTCGTACTGGCCGACTCCGGTCGTTCGCCTCTCGACCGGGATCGGCAGTGACCTGGATCATCTGGCCGATCTCGACCAGGTCACCTCCTACGCTAGGGAGGACAAGACCGCAACACTCGAGGTGGCTGATCTGTCCGTCGTGCCGCAGCTGGTGCGTCGACTGACCGAGCGAGGAGCCGACGTCACCGCCGTCCAGCCCTTCCAACCCACGCTCGAGGACCTGTACTTCGCCGTGAGACGTTCCCAGGGGTCGACCGCCGACGAGATCCCGCCACCCCAGGTCGGCACCGGCCGACCCAGCCGTTCCCGAGTGGCGGAGTTGGCCCGATGACCGCCCTGGCCCCTCCGACGAAGCAGCCACCGAAGA
Source organism: uncultured Acidimicrobiia bacterium (assembly GCA_937890445.1). GTDB lineage: Bacteria > Actinomycetota > Acidimicrobiia > Acidimicrobiales > SZUA-35 > JAHECQ01. The sequence continues at coordinate 1,454 of CALACD010000373.1, forward strand.
TCCGACGCACGACCAGTCAGACCAACGGCGACTCCCCGACAACCCGAGAGGCAGCCCGCATGAACTGGAGTCGGATGTGGACCGTGGCCAGGACGGACCTGAAGCAGTTGGCCCAGGCCAAGGACTTCTGGCTGCCCATGATGATCCTGGGCAGCTTCTTCTTCGTCATCATTCCAACCATCCTGTTGTTCACCATCACCTCGATTGGTGATGTGGAAGTCATCGGCCAGATCTCCCAGACCATCGAGGTACTCCCCCAGGCGGCCCAGGACCAGATCCTCGGCGACACGCCGGAGGGCCAGACGGCCTACGCCCTGGCGGTGTTCCTGTTCGCGCCGGTCGCGGTGATCGTGCCGCTCACCATCTCGACTGCGGTGGGAGCATCGACCATCGTCGGGGAACGGGAGCGAGGGACGGGCGAGTTCCTGGCCCACTCGCCGGCGGCGGCCAAGGAGATCTACATCGGCAAGCTCATCGCCAGCCTGATCCCCGGTTACCTCACCACCGCAGTTGGTTTCGGGGCCTACTCGATCATCGTCAACCTCATCGTCGGCCCCGAGGTCGGCGGATGGTTCTTCCCCACCTTCCAGTGGTGGGTCATGATCCTGTGGGTCTTGCCACCGTTCCTCGCCATCTGCCTGTCACTGGTCCTGCGTCTGTCGGCACGGGTTCGATCCACCGCAGCGGCCCAACAGGCATCGGGTCTGATCAGCCTGCCGCTCATCATGATCGCCTACAGCCAGTCCACCGGCGTGCTGTTCGGGGCGGGCTCGCTGCCCTACGTCGTGGGTGCCATTGCCTGGGCCATCGCCTTGTTCAGTCTGCATCGCGGGGTTCGCAGCGTGACTCGCTCGCGTCTGCTCGGCGTCGTCGGCGGCATCTGACACCGGCTCCCGAGCCTCGGTGTCAGCGAATGATCGGGCGCGTGATCGGCTCGCTGCCCATCGAGCCCCCGAGCCATCCTTCGATGATCGCCGAGAACGCACCGGCATCGCCACCAGCCCTCACGATCAGTAGCGAGTTCTTGCGAAACTTGCGGATCTGTCGGGCTGGTTGACCGCCCCCGATTCCGGGCTGTGCCGTTGCCGGATCGAGCATCAACAGCGCATCGAGTTCCTCCCGGAAGCGCTGCTTCGACCAGCCGGCGTCGGCGTACACGCGCATGTGCTCGGGGGTCATGACCAGCATGGCCTCGCTCGGTTGAGCCGGATGACCGGTGGCGATCAACCGGCCGGCCAGAGATCGGGTGAGGTCCTGGGGCGTCCGTGAGGTCTGATCGACGGCGCCACTGGGGCCGTGGCCGGCAAACAGGGTAACCGTCGACTCGGTCGGGTCGAAGCCTCGTTCGACGGCCAATGAAGGCCAACCTTCGGGCAGGTTCTCCTCGTCCTCGGCGAAACACCACCCGACCTTGGATGGCGCACCCAGAGCCGATCGGTCGATGCCGTTGACACCGGGGCGACCGCCGCCGATGTTGCGCACGACCAATTGAAGGGCCCGACCAATCGTCGAATTGGCCCGATTGCCCTGTCCCAGAGCGTTCTTCCCGCTGTTCATACCGATCTGGTCCCGGATCGGGCCGTTGACGATGACGACAGGTCCCGAGAACCACAACGTGCACAACAGACCGTGCATGTTGAACTGATCGGTGCAGGCCGCCTCGACCGCAGTCAGCACCACCGGAAGGTACTCGGGTCGACATCCGGCCATGACGGCGTTCACCGCGACCTGTTCCACCGTTGCCTCGACCAGGTTCGGCGGAACCACGGCCACCACCTCGTCGGCGGCCCGCGACGTGCCCTCGAGCATCCGCTCCACCCGTTCGGGGGTCGGTGCGACCACGGGAAGCCCATCGGACCATCCGAGGTCGTACATGGTCTCGACTTCGTCCTCGAACCGAGCGATCTCGACTCGACGGCCCCGCAGGGAACTGGCGCCGAACCGAACGGCGAGCGCATCGACGAGATCGGGATCGACCGAGAGCGAACCGCAGCCCGGCATGTACCCCGTGATGCCGGATCCAAGGTCCTCCTGTCCGGTGAAGGCCTCCCACTGCGCCCGTTCCCATCCGACGATCCGGTCGGTTTCCTGTCCGCCCTCGACCTTGATCAACGTCGGGACCGTCTCGACCTTGTGGTGCCACGACACCGCCAGCGAGGTGTCGTCGACGACACCGGCAATCGACGGGAACGACGCGTCGTCCTGGGTGAAGACCTGCAGTTCCACGCCGCGAGCAATCAGTTCACCGATCACGGGTTCGATCGTGACGCAGGTCGGACAGTCCTTCTTGACGATGAGGTTCCAACCGTCGGACAAGCGGGGCGCAGCAACAGTCATGGTCGGACAGTAGTTGGCCGGGCACAATGGCAGGCAATGGACACGCCGATCGACACCCCTGCCCCCGACGATGCCGATGGAGATCACCTCCCCGCCCCATTCATCGGGCTCCGAACCGAGATCAAACCCGAGTGGATCGACTTCAACGGTCACTTCAACGCCGGCTACTACATGGTCGTCTTCGACGACGCCGTCACGGATTGGATGACGTTCGTCGGTCTCGACGCCGAACACCGGGCCACCCACGACGTGACCACCTTCTCCATCGAGGGACACATCACCTACGAGCGCGAACTCCCCCTGGGTGCCCCGATCGAGATCCGAACCCAACTCCTGGGCTGGGACGCCAAGAAGATCCACTGCATCCATCTGATGTTCCACCGGGATGAAGGCTGGCTGGCCGCCACCAACGAGCTCATGTCACTCCACATATCGAACGCAACCCGACGCAGCGCCCCCATGGCACCTCAGGTGCAGGATCGATTGGCCCGCATCATGACGGCCCATCAGACCCTGCCCACGCCGGTTCAGGTCGGCCGCGTCATGGGCATCGGGGCCGGCAAGGCCGAACCGTCGTGACCATGCACCGCGACACCGACCCGGCCCTGTCGGCTATCCGGCAGGACGGTCGACCAGCGCTTGCAGATAGTCGGGCAGCGGGCTGCCGTCCTCTCCGATGGACATGACCGCACGGTCGACGTAATCACGCCATGCGGTGATCCTGTCGGATGCGTCGAACTCGAACACCCCCATGTAGGGAGCCTGCACGCGATGACCAGCGGGGTTGACGTAATCATCGGTGCCCTCGAGCAGGATGCAATCCTCGTTCTCGGCCCAGCGGACGAGTTTCCAGTCGAGATCGAGTTGATGCAGCGAGAGCCGCTCGAGAAACTTCTCCACGGCGGCCACTCCGACCACGGGCCGAGATCCGACGTGGTAGTGCCACAGGATGTCGGGGTGCATGGCAGTCATCACACCGTCGATGTCATGACGTCCCCATGCTGCCATCAGCTCCCGAACGATTCCCAACCGCTTCGATGGGGGTTCGGGTGTCATGCGAGCTCGGCTCCGATCTCATCGGGGATGTCGACGTTGGAGAAGACGTCCTGCACATCCTCGTGATCGTCCAGAAGTTCGATGAGGCGAAGCACGGCTCCTGCATCCGACTTGTTCGACATCGGGACCGTGTTGGTCGGCATCATGGTGGAGTCTGATTCGAGCACCTCGAACCCAGCCTCCTCCAACGCCGCACGCAACGAATTGGTGTCGGTCGGTTCGCACACGACCTGCCAGAACTCTTCGAGGTCCTCGAGGTCCTCGGCACCGTTGTCGATGCCGACCATCATGACATCGTCCTCGGAGACCGATTTGGAGACGTGGACGTAACCTTTGCGTTCGAACTGCCAGGAGACCGCGCCGGGTTCGGCCATCGAACCGCCGTTCTTCGACAACAGGGCCCGCATCTCCGAACCGGTCCGGTTCCGGTTGTCCGACAGCGTGTCGATCAGGAGGGCCACACCGCCGGGGGCATAGCCCTCGTAGGTGATCGGCTCGTAGTTGACGCCCTCGAGCTCGCCGGTTCCCCGCTTGACGGCACGCTCGATCGTGTCCAGTGGCACCGAGTTGTCGCGGGCCTTCTGGAACATGGTTCGCAGCGTTGGATTCGTCTCGGGGTCACCACCGCCCGATCGGGCCGCAACCTCGACCTGTTTGATCAACTTGGCGAACAGAGCCCCGCGCTTGGCGTCGGCGGCCCCCTTCTTGTGCTTGATCGTTGCCCACTTCGAATGACCTGACATGCATTACCTCCTACCTGGGCCGCATCGTAGATCGCAACCCGGCAGATCGTTGCTTACTCGATGGGGTCGTCGGGGCCGCCGTCTGGTCCGATGCCGGCCAGCCCGGAGACGAACAGCTGATGGAGCCGAATGTCATCGGTCAGCTCGGGATGGAACGACGCGACCAGGACCGGTCCTTGACGGCAGATGACGGGAACCTCGTCGACCGAGGCCAGTACTTCGACGTCGGGACCGACTCGTTCGACCTTCGGTGCCCGAATGAACACCGCACGCAATGGATCCGGGCCCAACGCAGTGACGGTCAGATCGGCTTCGAAGGAATCGATCTGACGGCCGTAGCCGTTACGCCGAACTGCGATGTCGACTCGGTCGTAGCAGAACTGGTCGGTCCGCCCGTCCAAGATCTCGGCACTCAGCATGATCATTCCCGCGCAGGTGCCGAACGTCGGCATTCCTTCGGCCAGCCGCTCGCCCAGCTCGTCCTTCAATCCGTTCGACACCAGCAACTTGGAGATCACGCCGCTCTCACCACCCGGGATGACGAGCGCGTCGACCTGCGCCAGTTGTGCTGGCGTCCGAACCTCGATGGCGTCGACGCCGCAGCGCCGCAGCGCTGCGATATGGCGGGCGAAGGCACCCTGGAGGGCGAGGGTGCCGACGACCGACGTCACCAGCCCCGATCGGCGAACTTGGTGTTCAGCTCGTCCATTCCGATACCGGTCATGGGAGCTCCCAGACCACGACTCACCTTGGCCAGGAGATCAGCGTCGGTGAAGTTGGCCGTCGCCTCGACGATGGCCTTGGCCCGGGGCGCCGGGTCATCGCTCTTGAAGATTCCCGAGCCCACGAAGACCGCTTCGGCCCCCAACTGCATCGCGAGGGCGGCATCGGCGGGAGTGGCCAGGCCACCGGCACAGAACAAGGGGACCTG
>CALACD010000374.1 GCA_937890445.1 uncultured Acidimicrobiia bacterium
AATACGACCACGATGGCCTGGTGCCGGCCATCGTCCAGGACGACGCCACCGGTTCGATCCTGATGATGGCGTACATGAATGCCGAGACGCTCGAGCTTTCGCTGGCCGAGGGCCGGACGGTCTTCTGGAGTCGGTCCCGGCAAGAGGTGTGGCGTAAGGGCGACACGTCGGGGGAGCGACAGTGGATTCGGTCGGGTCACTACGACTGCGATGGTGACACCCTGCTGTTCCGAGTGGAGCAGGAAGGCGGCGGCGCCTGCCACACCGGTGAGTATTCGTGTTTCCACAACCCCTTCGGGGGCTAGACGAAGACATGACAACTTCCCGCGAAGAGTTTCGCGCCCTGGCTCGCGACTACCGGGCCGTACCCGTGACCCGCGAGCTGCTGGCCGATCTGACGACTCCCGTGGCCATCCTGTTGCGGGTCGTGGCTGACGAGCCCGGGTTTCTCCTGGAGTCGGTGGAAAACGGAGAACGTTGGAGCCGGTTCAGTTTCGTCGGTCGCCGGCCACATGCCTCGCTGATCGCCCGCGGCTCTGCGATCGAGCTGATCGGTTCATTGCCCGATGACGACCTTCCTCTCGACCAAGGGGCCCTGGCGCTGGTGGAAGCATTGCTGGACCGGTACCGAGCCCCGGTGCTCCCCGATCTTCCGCCCTTGATCGCCGGTGTCGTGGGCTACCTGGGGTACGACGTCGTGCGCGAGGTGGAGCATCTGCCCGACGTGCCGACCGACGATTCCGGGTTTCCCGATGCGGTGCTGGACGTCATCGGCGAGATGGCGGTCTTCGACCATTGGCGCCAGCGGGTCACCTTGGTCGCCGTTGCCCTGTTGGCCGTCGATGCCGACGATGAAGCCATCGATGCCGCCTATGACGACGCCGTGGCTCGCCTCGATGGCTTGGCCCACGACGGGGCCCGTCCCATCGACGAGCCGATGTTGGAACCGCCACGCGACGAGCCCCTGCCCGAGGTGGTCTCCAGTTTGGGGGGCGGTCGTTACCAGTCGGCGGTCGAGGTGGCCAAGGAGTACATCCGGGCCGGGGACATCTTCCAGGTCGTGCTGTCCCAACGCTTCGACTTCGATCTCGATGCCGATCCCGTCGACGTCTATCGAGTTCTGCGTCAGATCAACCCCAGCCCGTACATGTACCTGCTGCGAAACTCGGCGTTGACACTGGTCGGCTGCTCACCGGAGCCGCTGGTGCAGGTGCGTGGAAACCGGGTGATCTCCCGACCGATCGCCGGCACTCGACGCCGTGGGGCCACCGAGGCCGAGGATCGCCGGATGGCGGCCGAACTCTCCGAGGATCCCAAGGAACGAGCCGAGCACGTCATGCTGGTCGATCTGGCTCGAAACGACGTCGGTCGGGTGGTCGAGTTCGGCTCGTTGTCGGTCGAGGAGATGATGACCTTGGAGCGGTACAGCCACGTCATGCACCTGACCAGTCAGGTCGAGGGCGATCTGCGGTCCGACTGTTCGGTGATCGACGTGTTGCGTGCCACCATTCCGGCGGGGACGGTGTCGGGGGCTCCCAAGGTCCGGGCCATGGAGATCATCGACGAGCTCGAACCAGTGAAACGAGGCCCTTACTCGGGGCTGGTGGGGTACATCGACTTCTCGGGCAATCTCGATTCGGCCATCACCATTCGGACCATGGTGTGTGGCCCGGATCGGGCATCGATCCAGGCTGGTGCCGGCGTGGTGGCCGACAGTTCTCCCGAGCTGGAGGATCTCGAGTGTTGGAACAAGGCCCGGGCGCTCCTGTCCGCCGTCGGCCCGGCTCGTCGTATGACCGCTGCTCGCCGTACGACTCGCTGACTGCTCGAGGCTCCCTCAGGCGGTGAGCTCGGCGCTGCGATCGGTCATCGCCAGTCGTTGCCGCAGATCGATGACGCGATCGTCGGTGGTGAGATCGATGGAGGTCATCGACGCGTCGCTGGTCAGGAATCGAGCGGGAACGAGGATGACCGAGACCAGTACGCCGATGACAGTGGCGATCAGGATCTTCACGTCCAGAGCCAGTGATCGATTGGCCAGGTAGTGCAGGTCGAGGCGTCGGTAGGCGCTGAAGTTCGGGTTCGAGCGGGCCTCGACCTGCCACAGGCCGGTCACGCCCGGCTGGATGTCGAAGCGGGCCTGGAGCTCGGAGTCGAAGGCGACGGCCTCTTCGGGAAGCGATGGCCGGGGCCCGACCAGGCTCATGTCGCCGCGCAGGACGTTCCACAGCTGGGGGAGCTCGTCGAGTGAGGTCTCGCGCAGGAACCGGCCAACCGGGGTCACACGAGGATCGTTGGACAGCTTGAACAATGGCCCCGAGCGTTCGTTGCGTTGTGCCAGGTCGTTGCGTTCGTCGTGGGCGTTGACTCGCATGGAACGGAACTTCACCATGGCGAACGGCTCGCCCTCCAGTCCGACCCGAGCGGAGTGATAGAGCACGGGGCCTCGGTCCGCAAGCTTGATGGCCAGCCCGACCAGCAACAGAACCGGGGCGGCAACCGTCAGAGCGATGGCGGCCCCCGCGATGTCGATTGCACGCTTGGTCATCGTGAATGCTCGACCCGGTTGGTGCCAGTCGATGCTGACCATCGGCTCGTGCACGACCGATCCGAGGCGAAGCCTTGCCGTGTCGAGATGGGCCACGCCGGTCGACAACATCGGCTCGACACCGGCCTGGCTCAGAACCTCCAGGAGGTTCCGGAAGGCCTGGCTGCGGAATCCGGTCGTGGTGACGATGGCGGCATCGATCCGGTGTTCGGCCAGAATCGTGTCGAGGTTCTCGATCGTGCCCAGGCAGACCTCTTCGAGCTGATGAGCTCGTGCCACCGACGGCTCGCCCACGACCCCCACGAATCGAAGGTTCGATTCGGGATGGTCGAGCAGCAGGCCGACCAGCTCACGGGCTTCGGGGCCGGTTCCGAGAATGGCGACGCGGCGGGTGCTGGTGTGGTCGAACAGTTGGCGGATGACGCCACGAACCGTGAGCAGTCCGGTGAAGCCGACCCCCAGAATCCGAGGCCGTGCCAGAACACCAACGTTTGAGAGGCCAAGCTGGCGACCAGACCGAGAACGAGCGCTCCGGTCGTGACGGCCCGGGCCACCAACGCAACGTCATCGGTGCGAGTCGGCAGGGTCCGACGGGGCCAGCTGTGGCGGTGCAACACCATCACGGTGGCCAGCACACCGAAGGCGGTGGCTGCCATGCCACGGGGCGAGAAGTTCCACAGTGCAGCCGGCAATGCGGCGATGATGATCACCGCCAGCTGGGTCGCCTTGGACCATATGGAGTTGTTGCCGCTCGCGAACAAACCAGCCCTCATCAGCACAACATTCACTTGATTGTTTCCCACCCGTCTTGGAGTTGCGCTACCGACGCTGCCCGTGGCAGGAAAGTCGCGCTACGTCAACCAGTTGACCATGGAGGAGGAACGATGGCAAGGGTGAACGGAGAATGACACGCAACCGAACAACGGGTGGCGTTCGAACCGTGGTGGCCTCCAAACGACGGGTGGCGTCGGGGCCCGAGGGAGCGCTTCGTCCGCTCGGCACCTCGCACCCGGTGTGCCGGGCATACTGGCAGGCATGCTGAGCTCCGAACAGACCGAGACCGAACTGCGGGACGGAGTCGTCGCCTTCGACCTCACTCGAGATCTGATCACGGTGACCGGTCCCGATGCCATGACGTATCTGCAGGGGCAGATCAGCCAGGACGTCGAGCGGATGCGCCCCGGCACGTCGGCGTGGTCGTTCGTCCTCGAACCCCAGGGCAAGGTTGCCGCATGGTTCCGGATCAGCCGTTTCGGGGACGAGGGCGGGGAGTCGCCGTTGTTCGTGATCGATGTCGATCACGGCCATGGTGACGAGACGCTGGCCCGGCTGGCTCGGTTCAAGCTGCGAACGAAGGCAGACTTCGAGCTGCTCGCCAGCGCCGTCGTTGCGGTCCGCGGACCACTGGCAGAGCGACCACCCATGGCCCGAACCCTGGGGTTCGAGTGGGGCGCCGAATCCGGCTTCGATGTGTGGGGTGACGATCGGGCCCTGGTCGAGGCTCTGCCCCGGGGCTCGGCCCAGGATCACGAGGTCTTTCGGATCCGTCACGGCATCCCGGCCATGGGCGCCGAACTCGAGTCGTCGACGATCCCGGCCGAAGCCGGTGTGGTCGATCAGTCCGTGAGTTTCACCAAGGGCTGCTACGTGGGGCAGGAGCTGGTCGCTCGGGTCGACAGTCGAGGCAACAACACGCCTCGACGTCTTCGCGGATTCCTGATCGAGGGTGACGACCTACCCGATCCCGGTGCCGAGTTGCAGGTGAACGATGACGTGGCAGGTCAACTGACGAGCGTCGGCCGATCCTGCGAGCGTGGCATCGTTGCCCTGGGTTATCTCAAACGGGCGTTCGAGGATGCGACCTCGGTCTCGGTGCTGGCCCGGCCGGGGGTGTCGTTGTCGGCCACGGTCATGGCGTTTCCGTTCTAGAAGCAACCGGAAACGTCAGGGTGATGGTGGTCCCGGATCCTCTCACGCTCGAAGCCTGCACCGAACCACCCATGGCATGCACCAATTCGCGCACGATGGCCAGTCCGAGCCCCGATGAGTTCTCGGCCCGGACCGGCTCGAGTTTGGTCACGTACAGGCGATCGAAGACGAACGGAAGGTCGTCGGCACCGATGCCGGGACCGTCGTCGGTGACGGTGAGGGTGAGGACGGATCCGTCCGATGACGACATCACGACGATGCTCGACGAGGCAAACTTGATGGCGTTGTCGACGACGTTGCCGATGGCCTGGGCCAGCCGATCGGCATCGGCAAGGATGATCTGGTCCGCGCTCGGGATCGCTACCGCTCGGTCGGGCGCTGGCCCGGACGTCGTGGCGAGGAACGACAGGTCCAGTCCATAGCTCCGGGCCTTGGGTTGGAGGCCGGCAACGGTGCGGGCGGTCACGATGGCCGCATCCGTGAACTGGGCCTCCATACGGAACTGGTGCGCATTCAACCGGGCCAGATCCAGCAGGTCGGCCACCAGTCGTTCCAGCCGCCCCGCGTTGATGGCGATCACCTGGCCGGCCTGGGCGGAATCATCGATCGCCCGGTCGACGAGGGCCTCGGCATAGCCGGCGATGGCGGTGAGCGGCGTACGAAGGTCGTGGGAGATCGAAAGCAGGAACTCCTGTTCGGCGGCTCGTGATCGCTCGAGATCGGCTGCCATGTGGTTGACGGCTCGACCGAGGTCGGCGACTTCGTCATCGCCCTCCACGAGAATGCGAGCGTGCAGGTCTCCGCCCGCGATCCGGGCGGTCGCGTGCTCGATCGCCTGAAGCGGTCGGGTGAATCGGTCGGCCAGCCAGGTCGCCAGCAACAGGCTGGCCACCAGCACACCACTGGCCGACAGGAGGAACCACAGGAGTGGCAGCCGGCCAGCCGATGCGACGTCTTGCTCCACGGCCAGGGCCACGATGCGGTCCGAGCCCAGTCGCTGGTCCGAGACCGCAGATCGGTCGATCCGGTCCAAACTCAGGATCTGCAATCCAATGACCGATCGTCGGGCGTCGACGACCAGTTGTTCGCCCGCCATCAGCCGTTTGAGCTGATCCTCGTCGAGACGAACGAGGTCGATCCTGGACGCGGTTCCCTGCCCCGGAAGCGACAGCTCGCCGTCGGCGTCGACGATCACGGGCTCGATGGCGCCTCCGAAGGCCTGCTCGATCCGGCCGAACACGGGCCCGAGACGATCGAAGGACCGTACGTCCTGTGCGATCAGCGAGAGCGCGTCGAGTTGCTCAGCCACCTGGCTTCGGGCGTCGTCTCGAGCCCCGACTCTGGCCAGCACCAGAACTCCGAGACCAACCAGGACAATGGTCGCGAACGCAAAACCGAACAGAGCAAGCGTGAGACGTCGGCGCATCAGGCGAGCCGATACCCGACGCCGCGGACCGTGGCCAGCGGAAGGTCGTCGCCCAGCTTGCGGCGCAGTTGGCGAATGTGAACATCCACCGTGCGAGGGTCGCCGATCCAATCGATTCCCCAGGCTCCATCCAGGATCTGCTGGCGACTGAGCACGATCCCGGTCGTGCGAACGAGGTAGTCGAGCAGCGCGAATTCCTGGGTGGCCAGTGTCACCTCGACCCCGTCGACCTGAACCGTTCGGCGGCTCAGGTCGACGTGCACCGAGCCGAACTGCATCTCTCGCACCTCGCTCGTCTCGGGATGGCCTCGACGAAGAATGGCCTTGACCCGCGCCACGATCTCACGAGGTGAGAACGGCTTCGTCACGTAGTCGTCGGCTCCGAGTTCGAGCCCGATGATGCGGTCCACCTCATCGTCTCGGGCGGTGAGGAACAGGACCGGGACATTGCTGGAGGCGCGGAGTTGGCGGCAGACGTCCAGCCCGTCGAGCGGACCGGGCAGGCCGATGTCGAGCACGACGAAGTCGGGCTGTCGGGCCCGTATGGCCGCCAAGCCGTCCTCGGCCGTGGTTGCCAGATGCACGGTCCAACCCTCCCGGCCGAAGTAGAGGGCCAG
>CALACD010000375.1 GCA_937890445.1 uncultured Acidimicrobiia bacterium
CCGATGAAGGTGGGACGGATGTAGAGAGATCCGGGCGGATCGGGGGTGAAGGAGGCGTTGGCCTGCACTGCATCGATGATCATCGTGCGGACCAGTTCGGCGTCGGGAATCGGCATGCGAAGTCGGCCCACCGATTGACACATTCGTGCTACGTGATCATCGAGCCGGAAGATGGCCAGGCTGCCATCGGTCTGACGATGGGCCTTCAGTCCTTCGAAACAGCTGCTCGCGTAGTGCAGCGCGTGGGTGCCGGGATGAAGCGACAGGTTCTCCATCGCTACCGCAGCACCGGGATACGAATACCTACCGTCGGAAAGCTCCGCCTTCGTCATCTTGTCGCCGTACAGCGAACCGAACGGGGCCGAGAATGGATCCTGGCTCATGATGCTCCTGCTCTCCTGCTCTAGAGGTGATCGGCGACGGCGTCACCGATCTCACCGGTCGACCCTGACATGTCGGCACATGCCTCACAAGCTGCCGTGATCCGGGACGCGGCCTCGGCTTCTCCGAGGTAGTCCAGCATCATGGCGCCGGAGCGTATGGCCGCAATGGGGTTGGCCTTCTGCTGACCGGCGATGTCCGGGGCCGAACCGTGGACTGGTTCGAACATCGACGGTCCCGTCCGCGCCGGGTTGAGGTTCGCCGACGCGGCCAGCCCGATGCCACCGGAGACCGCTCCTCCGAGATCGGTGAGGATGTCGCCGAAGAGGTTGTCCGTCACCACCACGTCGTAGCGCTGGGGGTCCTGAACGAAGTAGATGCAGGCGGCGTCAACGTGGTTGTAGGCCGTGGTCACGCCCGGGTACTCGGCCGCCACCTCGTTGAAGGCACGCTCCCAGAGATCGCCCGAGAACGTCAGGACATTGGTCTTGTGCACCAAGGTGAGATGATTCCGGCGTTTCGTCGCCAGCTCGAAGCCGTAGCGGATCGCTCGCTCGGCCCCCCTACGGGTGTTGACCGAGCCCTGGGTCGCGATCTCGTGCGGAGTGCCCTTGCGCATGAAGCCACCCTCGCCCGCATACGTACCCTCGGTGTTCTCGCGAATCACGACGAAGTCGTGTGACCCCTCGAGTTTGAAGGGGCGGAGATTGACGTAGAGATCCAACTCGAAGCGCATCTTGAGCAGGAGGCCTCGCTCGATCACACCAGGAGGGACCGCCGGGGTACCAACGGCTCCCAGATAGATGGCGTCGAAGGCACGCCACTCCGAGAGAATCTCGTCCGTCAGCACGGTTCCATCCTCGAGGTAGCGATGACCGCCCAACGCGTAGTCGACCGTTTCCAGCGCAACACCGGCGGCATCGATGACCTTGAGGCCCTGCTCGATCACCTCGGGGCCGATTCCGTCTCCCCCCACGACGGCAATGCGGTAGGTCTTGGAGGTGTTCTCGCTGGCCACGTGGTTTTCTCCCTGGGGTTCGGGTCGGTCGAATTGCGCATCTTAGCGCTCAAGTGACCTCCGACTCCCGCCGAAGACATCGGTCAGGAAACATCTCTCGTACCCGACCTCAACCATCGACGTGCTGTCCCGAGGAATCTTGCGATGCAAACCAAGACAGAACTGAACTTCAGTCTGCGCAACGTGCCGGACAGTTGGAACCACGCCGCCGAGGAAGCGCCGGAGGCCGACAACTCACCGCTGCGTCGTAAACGGCTGGTCGGGCAGTTGCCTCAGCGATACGACGTCGACGTCTTGAGCGCAACGGTCGCCGGCGTGGCCATGGCCGTCGTGTCGGGGGCGGCCTGGTACTTCCTGGAGATTCGCAACGCCATGGTCACCCCGTGGCTGGCCGCCGTCCTCGGACTCGTCATCGCCATGGCCGCCCGACTGGGCGCAGGCCGACACCATCCAGAGGTTCGAGCCACCATTTCGGTCATCGTCTATCTAACTGCGCTCTTCACGGTTGCGTACATGATCGAACGACACCAGTTCGTTTCTCCGTACGGCGCCGAGGCATCGATTGCCGGAGGTGAACGCGGCCTGGTCCGAGATCGGCTGACGCAACCCTTGACGCTCCTGGCCTGGTCGGTGGGGCTGGGCATCACGGCTCAGATCAGCTATCTGACCCGTCGCCTCTAGCCCCACGAGGCCGACCCACGCAGCCGGAGACGAGCCCGACCGGCTACCCTTCGCGGCCATGGCTGCTGGACACAAACTCTCTCGGGAAGCCTTCGACCGACTGAAGGCCGAACACGACGATCTCACGACACGGGGTCGCATCGAGATCGCCCAGAAGATCGAGACGGCCCGAGAACTCGGGGATCTCTCCGAGAACGGCGACTACCACGCAGCCAAGGAAGAACAGGGCAAGATGGAAGGCCGGATCAACCACCTCAGCGCACTGATCGAAGACGCCGAGATCGTCGATGTCACCGACGGTTTCGACGACGTGCGCACGGGCTGCGTCGTCTCCCTTCGCTACGAAGGAGATGACGAGATCGAGCAGTATCTGATCGGCTCCATCGAAGAACGCCGGGAGGGCGTCCTCGTCATGTCCCCCGGATCACCCATGGGTTCGGCACTGCTGGGAGCCAAGAAAGGCGACACGGTGAGCTACGAAGCCCCTGGCGGTCTCCTGAAGGTCACCATCGTCGACATCGAAGCCTGACCGCATCATCCAGTTCCATCTCGGAGACCACGAGCCGCGAAGGCTTCGCTGAGTTCTCGGGCTGCTCCGAGGACCAGCGCGCCGTACTTGCGTTCTGGATCGCTGGTCGTTCGATCCAACGGCCCCGACACGCTGATGGCCCCGATGATCGCGGTGCCACTCAGAACCGGGGCGCTCACCGAAGCCACCCCGGCCTGGCGCTCGCCGACCGAGGCGACGATCCCGGCCTCGCCCGACAACACCCGGGCCGCCGATCCGAGCGACATCGTCAAGCGTTGACCGACCGGAACGATGGTGCGAAGGCCATGGGGCGATTCGGCAGCTGCCAGGCACACGCGCTCATGCCCGTCGACCACGTACAGCTGCGTGCTCTCACCGGTTGCATCACGAAGCTCGGCCAACACGGGTTGCGCCATCTCGGCCAGCCGTGCCTCCGCCACGTTGGCTGCCAGCACGACGCACCGCAGACCGAGACAGAACCGACCGTCGTCGGTACGCCGGGCCATGCCGTGCACGATCAGGGCCGACGCCAGCCGATGAGCAGTCGCCCGGTGCATGTCGGTCCGCTGGACCAGCTCCGCCAGTGAGAGTGGACCGTCCACCAACGCGTCCAGAAGCCGCATCGACTTGTCGAGTACTCCAACGCCACTTAGACTGTCCATAAGTTGAGACTATTGTCTCAATATATGAGACAGTCAAGAAGCCGCCTCAGGGTGATCTCGCTCGAGAAGACCTTCTGGCGTTGATCGCCGCCTCAGGCGGCGATCAAGAACGCCAGAAGCAGATTCACGTCCGGAAAGGACCCGCCATGCCCACCCCTCGCACACTTGCGGACAAGCTCTGGGAACGCCACCTGGTGCACGCCGGGTCCGGAAGCGACCCCGATCTGCTCTAC
The DNA here is from genome assembly GCA_937890445.1 of uncultured Acidimicrobiia bacterium. Classification (GTDB taxonomy): domain Bacteria; phylum Actinomycetota; class Acidimicrobiia; order Acidimicrobiales; family SZUA-35; genus JAHECQ01. The sequence continues at coordinate 3,505 of CALACD010000375.1, forward strand.
ATCGACCTGCACCTGGTTCACGAAGTCACCTCACCGCAGGCCTTCGATGGACTGCGGCTGGCCGGGCGAACAGTCCGCCGTCCTGATTTGACGGTCGCCACCGAGGATCACAACGTCCCGACCGAGAACATCGACCAGCCCATCGCCGACCCCATCAGCGCCAAGCAGATCGAGACCATGCGGGCCAACGCCGCGGAGTTCGGCGTGACCCTGCATCCAATGGGTTCACCGCTCCAGGGCATCGTGCATGTCATCGGACCCGAACAGGGCCTGACCCAACCCGGCATGACCGTGGTGTGCGGGGACTCCCACACCGCCACCCATGGTGCGTTCGGAGCGTTGGCCTTCGGCATCGGTACCAGTGAAGTCGAGCACGTGCTCGCCACCCAGACCCTGCCCCAGGTCCGCCCCAAGACGATGGCCATCACGGTCAACGGGCAGCTCCAAGCGGGCGCCACCGCCAAGGACCTCATCCTGGCCATCATCGGCAAGATCGGGACCGGGGGCGGCATCGGCCACGTCATCGAGTACCGGGGCGACGCCATCACCTCACTGTCGATGGAAGGCCGCATGACGGTCTGCAACATGTCGATCGAGGCGGGCGCCAAGGCCGGCATGATCGCACCTGACGAGACGACCTTCGCCTACCTCAAGGGTCGGGCTCACGCTCCGACCGACGCGGACTGGGATGCCGCAGTGGCCGAATGGTCGACCTTGCCCACCGACGAAGGCGCCGTGTTCGACACCGAAGTGGTGCTCGATGGCGCTCAGATCGGACCCCATGTGACCTGGGGAACCAATCCCGGCCAGGTCGCACCGCTGTCCGGCACCGTGCCCGACCCTGCGGCATTCGCCGATGCGGCCGAGCAGGATGCGGCTCGCCGAGCCCTCGACTACATGGGTCTCGCCGCCAACACCCCGTTTCGTGACATCAAGATCGACACCGTGTTCATCGGTTCGTGCACCAACAGTCGGATCGAGGACCTTCGGGCCGCGGCTGCAGTGGCCAAGGGTCGAAAGGTGGCCGATGGCATGCGCACCCTGGTGGTCCCCGGCTCGTTTGCCGTGAAGAACCAGGCCGAGGCCGAAGGCCTCCACACCATCTTCACCGAGGCCGGGTTCGACTGGCGGGAGCCGGGCTGCTCCATGTGCCTGGCCATGAATCCCGACAAGTTGGCGCCCGGAGAACGCTCGGCTTCCACCAGCAATCGCAATTTCGAAGGGCGACAGGGACGGGGAGGACGAACTCATCTCGTCTCCCCCGACGTTGCCGCCGCCACCGCCATCGCCGGGCACCTCTGCACCCCGGCCGACCTGGTCTGAGGAGAGAACCATGAAAGCTGTCACCATCGTCACCGGTCGAGCCGTACCCCTGGACCGCTCCGACGTCGACACCGATCAGATCATCCCGTCCGACTGGCTCAAGCAGGTCGAGCGCACGGGCTTCGAGAAAGGCCTGTTCTCGGAGTGGAAGGACGACAAGAACTTCGTCCTGAACGACGAGCGCTTCGCCGCAGCCACCATCTTGATCGCAGGGCCGAACTTCGGGGTCGGCTCATCACGCGAACACGCGGTGTGGGCCATCCAGCAATACGGTTTCGAAGCGGTCATCACCTCACGCTTCGGCGACATCTTCCGCAACAACGCCACCAAGAACGGTCTGATCCCCGTCGTGGTCCCGGCCGACGTGGCGTCGCGGTTGATGGCCGAAGTGGACAAGAATCCCGACCTCGAGATCACGATCGACGTCGAACGACGACTGGTCGAGGTTCCCGAGCTCGACCTGTCGGTCGACTTCCCCCTCGATGACGCAACACAGGAACGCTTCCTCCAGGGTCTCGACGACATCGGCATCACGCTGCGCCACATCGACGACATCGATGCGTTCGAGAACACCCGACCAAGCTGGCTGCCCGCGAGTTCTGCGCTCAGCGGCGACTAGGCACGACCCGGACCGTACGACCCGAGGGACATTGCGACGATGGACCCGACCCTCGGGAACGCGTCGTGACCTCGGGAACCTGTCCTTGGTCAGGCGTGGATGGGTGGGACGCGGTCGATCCAGGGTCGGGCCATCTCGAGTTGGGCGGCGAGGCGAACGAGAAGGTCTTCGCGACCGGGGGCGGCCACCAGCTGGATGCCGATGGGCAAGCCGTCGGATGAATGGTGGAGGGGAACCGAGATCGCAGGCTGACCCGTGACGTTGAATGGCCAGGTGTAGGGGGTGAACGACCGGATCCGGTCGCCCGAGGTGGCCCGATCGTTGAACCAGCCCAGCACCGGGGCGGTGCGGGTCAGCGTCGGCGTGACCAGAATGTCGTGGCCATCGGCCCACCAACCGGTCATCCGCCGTCCGAAGGCATACCACCAGTCGAGCGCCTCGAGGTAGTCGGTGGCGGACAACTTGCGGCCGTACTCGACGAACCACCAGTTGGTCGACTCGACATCGTCCATCGTCAGCGGTCTGCCCACGACGTGAGCCAGCCGGTCGACATCATGGGCGGTGGCAGCTGCGATCACCTGCACGAAGTTGCCATTGGGGTCACCCTCGACCAGCGCCTCGGGCTGGTCGACATCAACATGGTGGCCCAACTGTTCGAGCAGTTCACCGGTGGCGGTGACGGCGTCAGCGAGCTCGGGAGCAGTCGGAGTTCCCTCGAGGCCGGACGTCAACCCGATACGTAGGGCGCCCGGCTCGGTGCCGACCTGCCCGAGGTAGGACTCGGGCGGCTCCGGCATCCAATAGCGATCGCCGAGCTCGGGTCCGACGGCCACATCGAGAAGAGCAGCCGTGTCGCGAACCGATCTGCTCACCACCAGCTCGATCGCGGCCCCCGCCCACAACTCGCCACCGGGAGCGTTGCTGACCCGGCCCCGCGACGGTTTGAGGCCGACCAGCCCACAGGCGGCAGCCGGGATACGAATCGACCCCCCGCCATCGCCGGCCGTCGCCACCGGCACCAGCCCGGCCGCCACCGCTGCCGCCGCACCACCGCTGGAGCCGCCCGGC
>CALACD010000376.1 GCA_937890445.1 uncultured Acidimicrobiia bacterium
GCTTTGGCCGGTACGCCGGCGACACCAACGGTCGCGTGGTCGGTATCGATCACGATGTCGTCGACGCTCGCCTCCAGCAGATGGGCGGCCAATGCCTTGGCCTTCTCCACGACCGCTTCGGTTGCGGCTCTGACCGCCGAGCCTCCGAGCTGCAGGGACCTCGAACCGCCGGTGCCGCCACCGGAGCGCACCAAATCGGTGTCGGACTGGATCAGGGTGATGCGATCGACGGGAATCCCGGTCTGCTCCGATACGAGCATGGCGTACGTCGTCTGATGCCCCTGGCCGTGAGCGGAGGTGCCGGCCCGCATCGTGGCGCTGCCGTCGGCGTTGATCTCGACCGCTGCGAACTCGCTGCCACCACCGCCCGACGTCACCTCGACGAAGGAGGCAACCCCGATGCCGAGAGCCTTGCGATCGCCGGCCGCCCGGCGCCGGGTCTGTTCGGCCCGCAGTTCGTCGTAGCCGGCCAGACGGGCGGCTTCCTCGAGCGCCTTGAGATAGTCGCCGCTGTCGTAGGTGATGCCCGTCAGGGTCTTGAACGGAAAGGCGTCGGGCGGAAGGAAGTTCTTACGGCGAATGTCCAACGGGTCCATACCGAGTTCGATGGCCGCCTGATCGACCAGGCGTTCCAGCATCGCTGCCGCCTCGGGGCGGCCCGCGCCGCGATACGCGCCGGTCGGGGTGGTGTTGGTGACCCCGACGACGACGTCCATGCGAATGGCAGGAAAGGCATAGGTGCCGTTCGACATTCGCTTGGTTCCCGCCGGCAGCATCGTGCCCACGTTGGGGTAGGCACCGGCGTCGCCCACCAGGCGGACGCGGAGGCCGGTGAAGGTCCCGTCGGCCTTGCAGCCGAGCTCGCAGTACTGGACCTGGGCTCGCGAATGCACCAGGGCCACCATGTTCTCGCTCCTGGTCTCGGTCCACGTGACCGGTCGACCCAGGTTGATGGCGGCCGCCGCCACCGCCGAATTCTCGTGACAGATGCCGGCTTTGGCCCCGAACCCGCCACCGACGTGGGGCGTGATCACATGGACCTGCTCCTTCTCCATGCCGAGCGCACCTGCCAGCTGATCACGCAACAGGTGTGGCATCTGGTTGGCGCCGTAGAAGGTCAGCCGAGGATCGCCGCCATCGACCGTGCTGGGCGGAACCGCGGCACACGAGTTGGGCTCGAGAGGGGCGCCCGCCACCCGTTGATTGATGTAGCGACCGCGGACAACCCGGTCAGCATCGGCCAGGACATCGGATTCCGGGTCGGTGATGGCCAACGCGATGTTGTCGCCCTTGGCCTCGAAGATGGCCGGGACGCCTTCGTCGAAGGCATGCTCGGGATCGATGACGGGAGTGAGGACGTCGTAGTCCACGACCACCAGTTCGGCGGCGTCGACGGCCTGGGAGAAGGTCTCGGCGATGACCATTGCCACCGGGTCGCCCACGAACCTGACCCGGTCCGTGGCCAGTGGCGTGCGGGCGAACGCGTCGTGAACCTTGACGAATCCGTGGTGGGGAGCAACCCCGAGATTGGCTGCGGTGAAGACCTCGACCACACCGGGACTGGCCTTGGCCTCGGCGACGTCGACGCTGTTGATCACGGCATGAGCTGCGATGGAACGAACGAAGACGCAATGCAGGGCGTCCTGGATGCCGAGGTCGTAGACATAGGTGCCGCCGTGGGTCAGCAGCTCCGGATCTTCCGTACGTTGGACACGATTTCCGAGGATTGAACCAGCCATCGCTGGACTCTATTGGCCAATCCGGGAAACGAAGGTGGTCGCCGACGATCGACCTGTCGTCTACTGGGGCAGGCGCACCGTGGCCATGCCCGGCATCAGGATCTCGCCCGCCGAGGTCTGTTCCCAGACCTCGAGGCTGACCTCGCCGGTCGAGGAATCCACCGCCGTCACCCGACCGTGGAACTCCAAGTCCACTTCGGGTAGCGCACTGGCGCGATTCTGCCAGGTGACCCCCGTCAGGCGGCCCCGGGGACCGCACCAGTCCGTGACGAACTGTGTCAACCACGCGCCTTGCAGCGGTCCGTGCACCAGCACGTCGGCGTGCCCTTCGAAGCGGGCGTAGTCCCGGTCGTAGTGGATGCGATGCGGGTTGAACGACGCCGAACTGTAGAGGAAGAGTTGGGCCCGGCTGGCGTTCTTGGCCATGATCGGCAGATCGTCACCCACGGAAACGTCGCCCACCGTGAGCTGGGGTTGCGTCGCACTCATCGAGCGATACCGATCTGACGGGAACGAGCAACGACGACGTCGTCCTGGTTGGTGTACGTGGTCTCTCGCACCGTGCGGACGAACGGGCCCTTGCTCCCGGTCTTTTCGTCGAGAGCGGCCAGCCGGACCTCGGAGGTGATGTCGTCCCCGACACAGACCGGCTCGAGGAAGTCCCACTCCTCTCCGCCGAACATGATGCGGTCGACCCGCAGGCGCAATCGATCGCTGCCCTGATACAAGCCGTCGGGTCGCAGCTCCTCCATCGGCCGAGGAGCCACCGGGGCATGGGACACGAAGGTGGGCGGCACCGCCAGGGTCCGGTACCCGGCGGACAGCGCCGCCTCCTCGTCGAAGTACACCGGGTTGAGATCGCCCACGGCACACGCATAACGTTGCGCTTCACGGGCATCGATGCGGACGGTCACCGGCTCGGCCAGTCGTTGTCCGACCAGGTTCATCGTCTCGGGCGGGATGAGCGATTCGGTCATGGCCGCATTCTTCATCGCCGGTGGGGGTCGCGCCAGTCTGGCCGACACCTCGCCCAGCGCCCGAAGGCGACCGGGAACAGCTGATCAGCGCTTCTTGACGTTGGCTGCCATGCGCTCGGCCATGTCCCGGGGACGGCCGTAGGGGGACGTGCGTTCGTAGTCCAGCGCTTCGTTCCGGGTCATTGCTCGTTGATCGGCGATGATCGCCTTGTCGAAGTGTGAGGTGTCCCACGAGTTGGCGACGATCTGACCCGCCATCTCGTCGACCACCCGATCCAGATCGTCATCGGCGGTGACCTGGTTGATCAACCCAATGGTGGCCGCCTCGATGCCATCGATTCGGCGGGCCGTGAACATCAGCTCCTTGGCCTTGGCGACGCCCACTCGCTCGGGGAGCCGAACCGTCATGCCCCAGACCGCCACCAGGCCCCACTGCCCGTGCGTGTCACCGAGACGGGCCGACTCCGACGCGATGATCAGGTCGCAGCCCAAGGCGAGCTCCAGCCCTCCGGTGTAGCAGTGACCGCGAACCTTGGCGATCGTCGGCTGCGGCAGCTGCTCCAACGCGTCGATGGTCTCGGCCTGGTAGTTCTTCGATGGAGCCTTCACCCCGTCGGCGATCCCGCCCAGGTCGTTCCCGGCGCAGAACGCTCGGCCGGCCCCGGTCAGCACCACGCAGCCGATCGACGGATCCGTCGACAGATCGTCGATGTGGTCGCGCAGTTCCATGAACAGCGCCGGTGTGAGCGAGTTCAGCTTTTCGGGTCGGTTGAGGGTGAGTGTTGCCACGCCCTCGATGTCGGCGCGTAGCACCAGGGAATCGGTCATGGTCAAACCTCGTTCTGGACGGTGGGAGGTCGCAGCCCTGCTGCGGACCCGAAACGGTGAAGGGATCGAACGGTCGGTGGCAACGGGTCAGCGGCCTCGATAGCTGGGGACTCGCTTCTCCAGGAATGCTGCGACGCTTTCCTGGTGATCCGAGGTCTTGAGGAGATCGTCCAGACGGGGGCCGAGGAACGCCCGGAGGCCGGAGCCGTCGCCCGCACGCGACATCCGCAAGGCCTTCTTGGCCGCCTGGACCGCCAGGGGAGCGTTCGCCGTCATGCGACCGGCGAGGGCATACGCGGCGTCGAGGAGCTCCTCGTCGGGCACGACGGCGCTCACCAAGCCGATCTCGAGGGCACGGTCGGCGTCCACCATGTCGCCGGTCAAGAGCATCTCGGCCGCGGCGGCGTGACCGATCAGGCGGGGCAGCAGTTCGAAGCTGTCGGGTCCGGCGACGATGGCTCGCTTGACGAACATCTCCGAGAAGCGGGCGGACCGAGCGGCGATGCGGATGTCGGCCAGGAGGCTCAACTCCATCCCATAGCCCACCGCGGCGCCATTCACCGCGGCGATGATCGGGGTGTTGGACCGAGCCATGGGAGCGCCTGGCAGCTCGAGCTCTCCGCTCTTCAATCTGCGAGCCAACTCCTCGGCCCCCGCCCCCAGCAGCACCTTCACGTCGTCACCGGTGCAGAATCCACGACCGGTCCCCGTCCAGACGATGGCGCGGACGTCGTCATCGGCGTCGGCCTCGGTCAGGTAGCGACTCAGCAGCTCATAGGCCTCGTAGTCGAGAGAGTTGTAGGCCTCGGGCCGGTCGAGGGTGATGGTTGCGATGTGGTACGACACCTCGTAGCGCACCGATGGATGTTCGGTCTCGGACATCAGTCATCTCCATATTTCTCGATGAGGGGCCGCCAACGCTCGAGATCGCCTGGCCCATTGATGACGACCTGCTGTCCCGCGACCGCCGAGACCGGCACCAGGAGTCGGGAGACGCCTCGTGCCGCGAGGGCCGGGATCTCGTCGAGATCCTCGGGGACGCTGGTCGTGATCTCCAGGGCATCCGGATCACGACCATGCTCCTCGGCGGTCCGTCGTGCCAGATCCAACATCTCCTGGGGCGCTCCCCGGGCCGGGAAGTAGCCGTCGCCCAACCGTCCGGCTCGGCGGGCCGCCGGCTTGGTGTCACCACCCACGATGATGGGAACCGAACCCTGGGCCGGCTGCGGCCGACAGTGGGTGTTGTCGAAGTCGACGAACTCACCGTGGAACGTCGGGCTGTCCGACGTCCACAGTTCTCGCATGACGGCCACGTACTCGTCGGTTCGCCGGCCTCGATCGGCGAACGGGACGCCGATGGCGTCGAACTCCTCTTCGAGCCAGCCCACCCCGATGCCGAGCAGAATCCGGCCTCTCGACAGATGGTCCAGGGTGGCGATCTGTTTCGCCGCCAGGACGGGATTGTGCTGCGGCACGATCATCACCCCGGTCGCGAACTTGATGGTCGAGGTCACGCCGGCCATGTAGGCCATCCAGATGAGGGGGTCGGGCAGGTCGATGTCGTCCTGCCCTCCCGCCATCTTGCCGCTGGCGTGGTAGGGGTAGGTCGAGGAGTAGTTGGCGGGCACGACCGTGTGCTCGATCGTCCACGCCGACTCGAAACCCACGTCCTCGCCGCCCTGCACCAGCTCGGCCGCCTTGGCCGGGTCGACGTAGGGTCCCGAGTTGCAGTACCGCAATCCGAATTTCATTCGTGCTCCTCTCGTTCGGTCGTGCTTCAGGCTGCCGCTCGGGCCACGAACGGGGCGACCTCGTCGAACCATCGGGGCAACGTCTCGTGAACCTGGCGGTAGTAGCCGGTCAACAGCTCGTCCACTCCGGCTTCCCGGTACGCCTCGACCGCTTCGTCGGTCAGCTTCTCGGGGGGACAGACGGTG